>JAKPSO010000629.1 GCA_029571495.1 Pseudomonadota bacterium | reverse complement strand
CCGCCGTCGCCTCCACGCATGAGCAATTTGGCGCACTCGCCGCGAGTCTGCTCTGCGAAAAACTCGGTTTGCCGGGTGCGTCGCTCACCGCCTTGTTGACTGCGCAGCATAAATTCCTCGCGCGGCAGATTCACGCCAAAGCGTTACCCGATCACGTGCCGCCGTTTTGCGGTTTTCGCTATGACGCGGACGTTATGAAAGCCGTGACGATTGACTATCCAGTCTTCGTCAAGCCCGTGAAGGCTGCGTTTTCGGTGCTCGCGAAGCGCTGCGATGACGAAGCCGCGTTGCGCGCGCATTTGAAATTTGCGTTCTGGGAAAAATTCATCATTCGGCGCCTGACCTGGCCGTTTCGCCGTGTGTCGGCCAAACGCATCGCCTGCGAAATTGATGCCGATTGCTTCATCGCGGAAGGCTGCGTCGACGGTGCGCTTCAGGTCTGCGTCGACGGATACGCTCATCAAGGCCAAGTGCACATTCTCGGCACGGTCGACTCGGTCATGTATCCGGGCACGAACGCGTTTCAGCGTTTCGAGTATCCGTCGCGTTTGTCTGCCGACCGCGTGCAGCGGCTCGAAAGCGTGGCTCAGCGCGCGGTCGAAGCGATTGGCTTCTCGCATGGACTCTTTAACGTCGAATTGTTCCTCGATCCCACGACAGAACGCATCACGATCATCGAAATCAACCCGCGCATGGCGGGTCAGTTTTCTGACCTTTACGAGCGCGTCGATGGCAAATCGTTGTGGGCGCTGGAACTTGAATTGGCGCTCGGCAAAACACCTGTCTGGCCGCGTCGAGAGGGCGCGTTCGGGGCTGCCGCGAGCTTTGTGTTTCGCGAGTTCGGCAGTGACGTGAAGCATGCGCCGCCGGAGAGCCAGCAACGGTGGCTGACGCAAGCCTACCCGGATGCAAAGTTGTTTCTGGACCTCAAGCACGCCACTTCCCGTGCGCGAGAGACGAAGTGGCTCGGCAACTATCGCTACGCGCTGGTGCACATGGGCGGGCGCGACGCCGATGATTTGTTGGTGCGATTTGCAGATGTATGTAAGCATCTGGATTTCACGGGTCAATCGACCCCGGTCATCGAATCAAAATGGCAAGTCTTGCGAAGGTCGTTCTGACGTTCGCCTCACACGTGGCAACGTTCGCCTCACACGTGGCAACGGTCGCGTTGCTTGGCGCTGCCAGCGCCGTTAGCGCTGCGGATACCGCCGCAATCCCAACGTTTTCGGCGCAGCAAGCCGGCGCTGTGATCAAGGGCTGGACTTACCAACCAATCCGCTCCGTAAAGATTCAGAGCAGTTACGCTCTTGTGCGCGACGAACAGACCAACGCCGTCGTCATCGAAGGCTCTGCGGATTCCTCAGCTGGCGCTCTACTTTACCGATTCGACGCCGACGCACACGCAACACCGATGCTTCACTTCAAGTGGAAGGTGGGAAATTTACTGGCGCGCAGTGATCCGAAAACCAAAGCGGGCGACGACTACGCGGCGCGCATTTACGTGACCTTCGCGCACG
>JAKPSO010000621.1 GCA_029571495.1 Pseudomonadota bacterium | reverse complement strand
CGTGCGCGAGAGGCCGAACGGCCCGTCGCTGCGGCACGGCCCCGCAACAGGCACCACATGGGTGAACATATTGGTGCGGCTTTGCTTGGCGGCGTTGCCGGGCTGATTCTCGCCGGCCCCCGGCAGGCGGATGCCACCGTTGGCGCGGATGACGAACTGGTTGTCGCCGGTGGAGGCGGCGCTAGCCGCCGTGCTGTCGCCCCAGACAAATGCCCCGTTGTGAATGGCTCGCGCATTTCGTCCGGCTGCAAAGCTAAAGTCGCCGGCTGCCAGGTTTCCGGCTCCACCGGGCACGGTACTCCCGTCACCGCTGGCGATGTTGTTAGCGCCGCCGCCGACCGTTTGCACACGCTGGGCATTACTACCCGATCCCGCCGTATTAAAATTTCCGCCCCCAACAACAGCACTCGGGCTGGTGACGGAATTAACCCGCCCCCCGCCGACCGTACCAAAGCTCGCGTTGACCTGATTTGGCTCAGTGGCTGGCACTGTGGGGACAGCGGACCCGCCCCCACCAATCGTCGCGCCAACAACCCCGGCTGCCACAGAATTCATCCGACTGCCATTGATGGTGTTCGGCGCTATGAACACGCCGTCCGTCGCATACGAAATCCGCAACCCATCGTCGCCATTGGCTGGATCAACCAGCAGCTTGATCGCGGATTGCGGGGCTTTGAGGGTGAGTGATCGGTTGTCGTTGTTGCCGAGCACGGAGGCGACGCCTGCGCCGAGCGCGAAGGTGTTGCCGCCGTGCACAAACGCGTTGATTGCGCCGCCCACCGCGCAGCCGTTGGCGAGGAAGCTGGTGACGCTGGCGGCCACGGTTGGCGTTAGGCCCAAACCGTTGGTGACCGCCGCGCCGTTGAAACCGGCGAGGTGGCGGGCGATGATCGTGGTGTCGATGGTGTCGACGACGCCGTCTTGATTGACGTCGAGCGCGCAGCCGACGCACTCGATGTTCGCTTTCACCTGCAACGGGTCGAGGATGGCGTAGCGCGTGCTGGCGGTGAGCGGCGCGCCGGTGATGCCGAGCGCGTAGCGCGTGAGCACGACGCCGTCGTTCACCGCGTCGGAACCGCCGTTGTCGAACGGGCAGGTTTGGGCGTGGAGCGAAGGTGTGAATACTGCGGCCAACAGCGCAAGCGCCGCCACCGTGGGATGAAACCGTTGAAACATGGGCGAGCTTTCGAGAGGTGAAATGAATCGTCGCCGCAAGGATAGCGGGCTAGCGGGCGATGAACAAGGCGACGGTGCGTTGTCGGCGGTGGGGGCTGTATTCGTAGTCTCGATGCAGCGCAGCGGAATCGAGGGGCGCACGCGGACGGTTATGGCAATGTCGAATAGGACGCCGACGTTCCTCGATTCCGCTTTGCTGCATCGAGGCTACGGGTGGCTGAAGCGGGCTGTAGCACGGGCGAGCGCGGCCGAGTCCGCGCCTACATCCGGTTGTAGGCGACGACTTGGCGTCGCTCGATAGCGTGCTGGGGAGCGCGGCCAAGTCCGCGCCTACATCTGGTTGTAGGCGACGACTTGGCGTCGCTTTGCCGTCGATCACGCATTTGCTTGCGGCGTGGCAGAGACACAGAATGGAGGGATCAGCTTTTTCGCTCAAACGACCAGCAGGCGGTCGTTACAAAAGAAAAACGGCCCAAGTTGACTTGAGCCGTTTTCAGCGTGAACGCACCGCTGGGCTGTCGTTGGCGGGGAGAGGCTGTTCATGGTTCGATCCTTCGACAGGCTCAGGATCACCACGAACGTTGGCGATTCACCACGAACGGGCAGGTCGAACGCGGACGGACGCAACCGTGCGCGTTCGAGCGTGCCTTTACTGCATGTGCTGACCGCCGTTAATGGCGATGTTTGCCCCCGTGAGGAACGCAGCTTCTTCGCTCGCCAAGTACGCGACCAAGCCAGCAACCTCTTCCGGTTTGCCGAGACGGCCCATCGGAATTTGCGGGATGATTTTGCTGTCGAGCACGTCTTGCGGAATTGCGGTGACCATCTTGGTGCCGATGTAGCCCGGCGAGATGGTGTTGACGGTCACGCCTTTGCGCGCAACTTCGAGCGCGAGCGCCTTCGTAAAGCCATGCATACCGGCCTTGGCGGCAGAGTAGTTTGTTTGGCCGAACGCGCCTTTTTGACCGTTCACCGACGAGATGTTGATGATGCGACCCCAGTTGCGGTCAAGCATGCCGTCGCAGACTTGCTTGGTCATGTTGAACGCGGAGTCGAGGTTGGTCGACATGACGGCGTCCCAATTGACCTTGTCCATCTTCTTGAACGTCATGTCGCGGGTGATACCGGCGTTGTTGACAAGCACGTCGATCGGACGGCCGAGGTCTTTGGTGACTTGCTCGACGCAAGCTTTCGCGGAGTCGTAATCGGCGACGTCGCAAGGATAGGCTTTGAAGTCGAAGCCCTGTTCTTTCATTGCTGCGAGCCATTCGGCTGATTTTTTGTTACCGGGCGAATACGTAGTCACCACCACGTAACCGAGCGCAGCCATCTTGATGCAGATTGCCTCACCCAAACCACCCATACCGCCTGTAATCAGTGCTACTCGTGACATGTTTCTCTCTCCTTATGTGAACGTAAAAACTAAGCTTTTTCTAGAACGTAAGTGCCCGGCGCTGCGCCAAGCGTGGATTTTTCAAGCTTCCGGGCGGCGACGCGCTTGCCCGAATGTTGCGCGAGCCAGTTGTACCAATGCGGCCACCAGCTGCCTGCAATTTCCTTTGACTTGGCGTCCCACGCATCAGCGTCCGGTGCGGGCCACGTGCCCGTCCAGTAGCTACGCTTCTTGGGGCCCGGCGGGTTGATCACACCAGCGATGTGGCCCGACGCGCCAACGACGAACTCAACGTCTCCACCCCACAACTCCGCAGAGGCGTACGCGCTCTTCCACGGCACGATGTGATCTTCGCGCGAGCAGTAAACGTAAGTCGGAACGTCAACAAGCGCTAGGTCAATCGGCTCGTCGATCATTTCGATCGTGCCATGCTCAGTGAGTTTGTTGTCGAGGTAGAAATTGCGCAGGTAATACAGATACATCGGACCCGGCAGATTGGTGGAATCGCCGTTCCAGTAGAGCAGATCAAACGCTGGTGGATCTTGGCCCTTGAGGTAGTTGTTGACGACGTAGTTCCAGATCAAATCGTTGGCGCGCAGACTCGCGAACGACTGCGCGAGTTCCGAGCCTTTCATCAAACCGCCTTTGCCATCCGCGCCGAATTGCTGCGCGCGCAGTTGATACGTGCTCTCGCCCAAGTACGCCTTGATGTCGCCCGGTTCGCTAAAGTCGAGAAGCGTCGTCAGGTACGTTGCGCTTTCAACAAAATCTTCGAGTTCACCGCGTGCGGCGAGCACTGCCAGCGCACAGGCGAGGATGGTGCCGCCGACGCAGAAGCCGAGCGTGTTGATCGTCTCGACATTGGCATGGGCACGCACTTCATCAATCGCAGTGAGCACGCCTTCTTCCAAATAGTCTTCCCAGGTGAGCGTTTTCAGCTCTTCTGAGACGTTGCGCCACGACACCAAATACACGTCAAAGCCCTGCGCGACGGCGTGCGCAACGAAAGAGTTTTCAGGCTTGAGGTCGAGGATGTAGTACTTATTGATGCACGGCGGAACGATCAGCAGCGGGCGCTGATGCACAAGCTTTTCGGTCGGTGTGTAGCGAATGAGTTCGATGAGTTCGTTGCGGAACACGACTTGACCGGGCGTCATCGCGAGGTTCTTGCCGACTGCAAACGCGCTCTCGTCGGTCATCGCAATGTGGCCAACCTCGAGGTCGTGCTTGAGGTTTTCGAGGCCGTGCTTAAGGCTCTCACCGTGCGTTTCAACGGCGCGCTCGATGGCCTCTGGATTGGTCAAGAAAAAATTGCTGGGCGCAACCGCGTCGAGCATTTGTTCGAGGAAAAACTTCGCGCGGTGACGCTCGCGCTCATCAAGATCGGTGTTGGCGACGAGGTCACGCCAAAAGGCGGCCGTGCGCAGGTACTGGTCGCGTGTGGCCTGGAAAAACGGCTGCGAAGTCCACGAGGGCGAGCGGAAACGACGGTCTGCGGCGGCGAGCGCCGACACGTCAGTGTCTGGCGAAAACCATTTAGTCAGCGCCGCTTGCCACGCTTCGGGCTTCACGGCGGGTAACCACCACCAACCCGGTTCCGGCGTCGGCATCGCGCCGGCAGGCGACAACTGCGGCATCGACGGCATCCCCAACATGCCGGGCATCGCGCCTACGTTAGGCATTCCGGGCATCGTGGGCATCTCCGGCATCGCGAAAGGCGGCTGATTCATGCCACCGCGCATCATCGTCTGCAGCGCATCAAAACCCTCGGTGAATGGGTTCGACGCGGTGCCGCCGGACTTCTTGTTACTCATAACGCCTCCTTGAGATCAATGTAGCCAACGCGCAAGGCACTTGCAATCAGTTGGCACGCGAAATCCGATGAATCTGTGAGCCAAGGGCGCGGAAGTAACATGCTGCACCGCCGCTAAATTTGGCCTCAAGAGTCACCGTTCGCATGTACATCGTTGCCATTGCTTGGGTTTACTTGGTCGTAATGATTGCCGTGGTTTCTGACTCTTGGCTGAAAGGGATCGTCCGCCTCGTGTTTTTGGGTGTAATTCCCATCTCACTACTCATCTGGTTGAGCGTGAAGAAACGCCGCCGTCGATTAGCGAACGAGGCGCAAGCCGCATCGAGTGAAGACGCTTCGCACCCCGACAACAACGGCTAATGACCGCCGTGCAGCAGCAAGTGCGTCGCGCTGACTGAAGCCACGCCAAGCCCAATCATGAGCATCTGTTGCAGTGTGTCGCGCAGCGAAAACTGGCGATGCAACGACGGGATCAAGTCGGCCACCGCGACATAGAGCATCGACGCCGCCGCGAACGCGAGCACGGGAGTGACGTATGCCTCCGCATGCGCCAGCGCGAAGAACGCAATCACACCGCCGACGACCATCGAGAGGCTGGAGATGAAGTTGTAAAGAAAGGCTTTTCGACGTGAATAGCCCGAGTGCAGCAGTACAAAAAAGTCGCTGACCTCTTGCGGAACTTCATGCGCGATGATCGCGAGTGATGTGACAACGCCCAAATTGAAATCCGCCAAAAAGGCCGCGGCGATGACTACGCCGTCGGTAGCGTTGTGCAAAGAATCGCCGATCAACACCATCAAACCCGAACGTCCACCGTCGTGCGCATGGCCGTGACCATGATGGTGTCCGTGATGACCGTGATGTGCGTGACTGTCCCCGCCCTCGGCGCGTGGTGTCAGATCGCCATGCGAGTGCCGCCAGATGACGAGCTTTTCGAGAAAGAAAAAGAACAGTACGCCCGCCAACACCCACCCCATGAGCGAAGCGGGTGCAACGCCCTCGGCGAGCGCATGCGGCAAGATGTCCAGAAACACCACGCCCAGCATCGCACCCACAGCGAACGCGACCCAGCGCTCGATGGAAGCGAGCTTGAAATAGAGCGCGATGGCGGCGACTGCCGCAGAGGCGAGACCGCCGATGACGGCGGCAACGATGATGGCTAAGAGGGTCAAGCGGTGGCGTTCACACGGAGGGTTCGATCAAATCACACAGCCGCGAAAGCAGGCGCACCGCTTTTCGCAACTCGATTGCATTTTACCCTTCCGCAATGTATTGCAGACACCGCTAAGGTGCATCCATCCCTTTTTGCTTCATCAGCGCCAGCGCCTCTGGGGTCTGAAACGCAGCCAACAACGCTTTGGCGGCAGCGGCGTCGCGCGCGTTCGTTCCCACACCACCCGCATACACGGTGTAGTTTTGGACTTCCGCCGGGATTTGCCCGACGAGCGTTGCACCCGACACAGCGAGAATTTCGCTGACTTGATGCACCGCCAAGTCAGCCTCGCCGGTGACCAATTTCTCGGCGACCAAGCCACCGGGCACCAGCACTGCCTTGGGTTTGACTTTGTCGGCGATGCCTAAGCGGTCAAGCAGCTGCGAGAAATAGATCCCGCTCGAACCGCCCGCCGCAGGGTCGATGTACGCGACGGCCCGTGCATTGAGCAACGCGTCGCGAAATGCGGCCACGGTGCTGATGTCCGGAAGCGGCGCACCGCGCTTCACTGCAATGCCGACGCCGACCTTCGCCAAATTCTGGACGCTGTTTTCGACGAACTTGCCGCTCTTCACCAGCGGCGCCAAAGCCGCGGGTGAGAGGACAGCCACGTCAAACGCCTCGCCACCCGCGATGCGCTTGGCCAAGCCGCCTGCGGTGTCGTTCTCGATGCTGACTTTGTGTCCGGTGCGCTTTTCGAAGTCAGGCACCACGGCCAACACCACGGGCTTGAAGGCGCCAGCCGTCAAAATTTTGATTTCTGCTGCCTGTGCGACAGCGGCACAAAGCGCGAAACCGACCACCGCCGAAATGAACGCCGCTGCCTGTCTCGGGTAATTCATCGTTGTTACCCTCTTCTCAACGCTTGCGCGCGGCGCGCTTGATCGTGCGACCGCGGGTCGCGGCGACCGCTGCCTCGGCGGTATCGGACATGGTTTTGCTCGCACTTTCGCTCATTTTGTTGAACGACGCATAGGCGTCGCGCTGCATTTCCATGGTCTTAATCGACATTTCGAGCCCCGACAGCGACAGCTTCATCCACGATTCAACGGCGCGCAAGTCTTGAATGCGGCGGTCAATTTCGACCGGATCGAGCGCTTTCATCATCTGCTGCGGATCAAAGGCATTCGCGCTCCCGGCGCCGGGCATACCAGGCATCCCCATCATCCCCGCAAAGGGATTCATCGCGGCTGGGCTGCTCATCATTTTTTGCATCGATTCAGCCCAAGCCGACCACGGTTCGTTACCTGCTGCTTTTGACATGTGTCGCTCCTGTGAAGTGCGTTCGATTCGCTGCTAGACTCAAGTGAAGTCTACTCGTGAATATCGGTACCGCGTGGGAAAGTTAATTTTTTGGATTGTAGTTTTCTTCCTGGTGTTGCTGGGTCTGCGTCTGGTATCCGTGCACCAGACGCGGCGCGACGTACGCGAACGTCGCGAGGCCGAAGCGGAGAAAAACAAGCGTGACACCACGCCCGCCAACGAATCGATGGTTCGTTGTGCCCAGTGCGGCGTGTTTATCCCAAAATCCACTGCAGTGATGAGCCCAACGGGCGCGCGCTGCGGCGATAAAGATTGCGGGAAAAAGCCGTAGCGCATGGTCGACTGGATCGCACGCTTTTTTCGCGAGACTGGCGACGCACTAAGCGCGACGTCATTCCGGCTGCTTCGCCTGTTAGCGCTCTATCGTTGTGTCGCGGCGATCGCGCTGGCAATTGCCTCAGCGGGCACGCAATACGGATCGGTCACCTACGCCGCTGCCGCTGCGTACGCCGTCTGGTCACTCCTTAGCGTATTGACGCTTCGCCAATTCAAGGGCGGCATTTCAGGTTTGTTGTTGGCACAACTCGCCATCGATCTCGTGTTCATCATCGTGATCTATGTGGATTCGCAGAGCGCCATCACCACCTATGCGACCTACCTCTATCCGATTCTCGCGGCGCATGGCTGGTTCTTGCGCAGTCGACTGGCATTCGGCCACGCGGCGGTCGCGACGGTCGCGCTGCTGTTGACGGAACTTTTCTTGCGCTCCGGAACCATTCAGGCAATTACGCAGGCTGCGCTCGTCGGCATCGGCTACTTTTTGCTCGCAGCCATCGGTATGTTGCTGGGGCGCAGTGCCGAAGAGACCGAGCAAAAGGTCGTTCTACGTACGGCCGACGTCCGTCGTTTGGCCCACATCAATCAAGTCGTCATTAACGAACTCGAAGATGGCGTACTTGTAGTGGGCGCGACCGGCCAAATCGTTATGGCCAATCCACAAGCGACGCGTTGGCTTGGCGGTGACGAGGCGCTGATGCGCCCTAACACTTCTCTACGTGAACTTTCAACCGACCTGCACAAACGGTGGCAAGCATTTTTCGCAGGTCAAAATACCGTCGACATGTCACCGATTCGCACGGACGGCGGCAGCCGACTTCTCTCGCCACGCATGATGCCCGTGGATCTCGAAGCACGCGCGGGCACCTTAATTTTCCTCGAGGACGTCGAGCAAACTGAAGCGCAAGCGCAGCAAATAAAACTCGCGGCGCTCGGGCGGCTGTCGGCCAGCATCGCCCACGAAATCCGCAACCCGCTGTCGGCGATCAAGCAGGCTGCGCAACTCATTGGTGAGGAGACGGCGGAGCTTCCGCAAACGCATGCACTTACGACGATGATCGACAAGAACGTCGCGCGAATCGATCGGATCGTGCGCGACGTCTCCTTGTTAGGTCGGCGCGATCGGGGCGCACCCAGCGCAATCGATCTGGCGTCGGCATTGGCGGAATGGGTCGATGACTTAAGCGTCACCCTGCCCGCCCCGAAGTCTTCATTTCGAATTACCTGCGCCGCGCAAACGCGCGTGTATTCTGATCGTGGTCACTTTGAGGAGATGATGGTCAATCTCCTATCTAACGCGTGGCGGCACTCACAGAAGAAGACTTCGAGCGTCTCCATCACGGCCAACGTCGATCCCGAAAAGCAACGCGCCGTCATCAGCGTCATTGATGATGGTCCGGGTGTTCCGACGGAGATTTCTGACCGTATTTTTGAGCCGTTTTACAGCGGTAGCGGCAGTACAGGTTTGGGCCTGTATCTAGTACGCGAATTAGCGCTCGCCAACGGCGGCAGCGTGCGCCTCGGAGCCTCACGCGTTGGAGCTCGCTTCGTGCTTGAATTACCTCTCGCTCAGGATGTGTAATGGCTAAGAAACTCGACGTTGCTCAGCGCGTATTGGTGGTCGACGATGAGCCTGATCTGCTCATCTTGATGCAGCTCACGCTCACAAAGTTGGGCCTGGAAGTGGTCACGGCAGACAGTCGTGAGTCGGCGTTGCAGGCGCTGGATGCGCGGAACTACGCACTGTGCCTGACGGACATGCAACTCGGAGACGGTACCGGTTTGGACGTATTAGCGGCTATTGCCGAGCGAGGATTGGACCTTCCGTGCGCCG
>JAKPSO010000602.1 GCA_029571495.1 Pseudomonadota bacterium | reverse complement strand
GCACCATCGTCGGGCCGCCGATGTCGATGTTTTCAATCGCGTCTTCGAGCGAGCAACCGGGCTTGGCGACGGTTTCGCGGAACGGATACAGGTTCACCACGACCAAGTCGATGAGCGGAATGTTGGCCGCCGCGACTGCCGCCATATGGTCAGGCAGCAAGCGATTGGCGAGGATGCCGCCATGCACTTTCGGGTGCAGCGTTTTTACGCGACCGTCGAGCATTTCTGGAAAGCCGGTGTAATCACCGACGTCGATGACCTTCAAGCCCGCATCGCGGATGAGCTTTGCAGTGCCGCCGGTGGAGAGCATTTCCACACCGTTCGCAGCCAGTGCTTTGGCGAAATCGAGAAGGCCGGTTTTGTCAGAAACCGAGAGGAGGGCGCGTGTGATTTTGCGCGTATTTTGGTGGCTCATACCGAGGGTTTGATTTTGTATTTGTCGAGTTTGGCGCGCAGCGTGTTGCGATTGATGCCAAGCATGCCTGCGGCTTCTGATTGGTTGCCGCGCGTACGCACGAGCACATCCGAGATCAGCGTCTTTTCAACGCTGCCGATCACCAATTCGTAGAGATTGTCGGCGGGCTCTCCGTCGAGCTTGGCGAGGTACTCACTGAGCGAATTCGTAACCGCATCAGCAATTGCTGCGTGGCCATTCAATTTTGAGCGTTTCATTGTTTTTGTTTTCCGTTTAATTTTCGTGTGGCTAGTTTCAAATTCATTGCATCGGAACCGATGCCTGGAGCGCCGGATTCGTTGGGTAAGGCATCAGCGGCAAACGCTCACAGACGTCGGCTAATTGCGAAAAATAGTCGCGCATGGCCGCCAACTGCTCGCTACTGCTTGCGAGCACGTTAAGCGCGTCGCGAAACGCCTCGCCGCCGGGGAGTCCCTCGGTGTACCAACCGATGTGTTTGCGCGCGCTGCGCACGCCGCTCCACTCGCCGTACAGCGTGTAGTGATCTTCAAGATGCTCACGCATGAGCGTCGCGACCTCATTAACCTGCGGCGCGGCGGGCACATCTCCGTGCACAAAGAAATGCTCGGTGTCGCGAAAAATCCACGGACGCCCTTGTGCCGCTCGGCCAATCATCACGGCGTCGGCGCCGGTGTATGCCAACACCGCTAGCGCTTTCTGCGGCGAATCAATGTCGCCGTTCGCGATTACAGGAATCGTTACCGCGGCCTTCACGGCTTTGATGCTTTCGTACTCGACAGTGCCGTCGTCGAAGCCACACGCCCGCGTGCGACCGTGTAGCGTAAGTGCTTGAATGCCTGCGTCCTGCGCGAGGCGCGCGATGCGAATGGCGTTGCGATTGTCGGGGCTCCAGCCGGTGCGCGTTTTCAGCGTCACCGGTACGTCGACTGCACGCACGACGGCGTCGAGAATGCGCGCGACCAACGCTTCATCGCGCAAGAGCGCCGAGCCAGCGTCGGCCTTGCATACTTTTTTCTTCGGGCAGCCCATGTTGATGTCAACGATCTGCGCGCCGCGCGAGACATTAAAGCGCGCCGCCTCGGCCATCATCTGCGGATCGTTGCCCGCGATTTGCACCGCAATCGGCGCGTCTTCACCGTCGTGATTCATACGGTGCATAGATTTCGGCGTTTGCCACAGCTCAGGGCGCGATGCGACCATCTCACTTACCGCGTATCCCGCGCCGAATTGCCGACACAATTTGCGAAACGGGCGGTCCGTGACCCCTGCCATCGGCGCGATCACGAGCCGATTTTTGAGGGAATAAGGGCCGATGCGCAACATGTGAGCAGTTTTTTTTCGAGGAGGGGAAAGGCGGGCTGGAGAGAAATTATAGCCGCATTTTTGCCTGAAAATTAGGCAAGAAAAACGCCCGCAAATTGATCAACTCGCGCCGCTGACGCGACATTGCGTGCTATACGCCTTGATCGGCCGACGTTTGCAGCTCTGCGCCATTGAAAACGATGCGCAATCCCGCACTCACAGCGAGCACACGCCGCAGCCAAATTTCCAAAACCTGAGCGTCAACGTCCGCGCATTGCAATGTCGGATTGATCGAACCCGAAATTGTGTTGCCCGTTTCGTTCGACGCGACGTTGATCAATTCTTCGTTCACGCGTCGCCCATTCTCGAACGTGATGCGCAGTGTTGCGTTGCGTTTTCGCGCGGTGACACTGAGTTCGGCGCAAAGTGTGTTGGCGAGTGAAATGCCGATCGCGTGCAACTGAATTGGCGCGCCTTGAGTTTGCGCAAATGGATACGCCAAATGCGTGTAGACGAACTGAAGATACGGCGCACCATCGACCCTGCGCTCGATCGCGTGGCCACGGCCATCGTCGCCGACGCGAAACGTTCGCCCGTGCGCGTCGACGTGAATCGTTTTGGCGTACCCGCCTTGAAACTCGGCCACCGAATACAGCACGAGTGCGCGCACCACGTCGCCCGTGACGTCTGGCGATGATGAAGGCGAGTCAGGATGCATGGTCGAACCCTCGAAGACTAACGAGCTCGCCGCGATACAACTTAGCGGCGCTAACGACCTATTTTAGGCGCATGGAGCTTGTTTCGTGCCATTGTCGACAAAATGGAAAAACGGCACGCAACGACCATGCAGCAGCCGCGAACGCCAAAAGCTGTTGCGGCTAGCCCAACGCCAGATGTCGCACGAGTTCGCGCCGTAGCGGTGGCAACATTTGTACCGCCGTGAGTCCCAAGCCACGCGGAACGTCGGCCAGCCAGCCGCCGCGATCAAAACCGTACGCAAGCAAGCCCGTGAATCCGATCCGCGCAACGCGATCCGGGCCGCGTTTGCGCGCGAATTTCGCGAGCGTGGGCGCGATGGTCTCGACGCTGCACGTCCCGTCGTGGCTGAACAGTTCCGCGAGGTCTTGTGCGTCGCGCAGGCCGAGGTTGAGACCCTGCGCAGCGGCGGGATGCAATCCTTGCGCCGCATTACCGAGCGCCACGATCGCGCCGCTCGCACGCGGCTCGACAAAGCGCCAGACGAGCGGGTAGCTCGTGGCTTTCGCGGTGATCTTGA
>JAKPSO010000598.1 GCA_029571495.1 Pseudomonadota bacterium | reverse complement strand
GCTTGGTCGTCGGCGTCGGCAACATCTACGCTAACGAATCGCTCTTTCGCGCGGGAATTCACCCGGCTCGTGCCGCGAATCGCATTTCGCTCGCGCGGTACGAACGGCTTGCGCGTGAGGTCAAGACGATCCTCAACGAAGCCATCGCGGCGGGCGGCTCCACGCTCAAAGATTTTGTGAATGCTTCAGGCGAACCGGGATATTTCCAACTCGATTATTTCGTTTATGGGCGCGAGGGAGAGGTATGCAAAGTCTGCGCGAGTCCGCTCAAGCACATGCGCCACGGAGGCCGCGCCACGGTGCTCTGTAGCGTTTGTCAACGTTAGCGAAACTGCAGCGTCGGCGTAGTGCCCGTGGCTAACCCGTAAATAAAGGGGCCGTAGCCCCTTTTTTATTTCTTCCGCACTGGCGGCACATCGGTACATGTTCCGTGCGCGACCTCTGCCGCCATGCCCACACTCTCGCCGAGTGTTGGATGCGGGTGTATCGTCTTGCCGATGTCAACGGAGTCGGCCCCCATTTCGATGGCCAAGCACACCTCGCCGATCAGGTCGCCTGCATGGGTGCCCACGATTGCGCCGCCGATGATGCGGTGCGTTTCGTCGTCGAAGATAAGTTTGGTGAAGCCTTCATCGCGACCGTTGGCAATCGCACGGCCGCTGGCGGCCCATGGGAATTTGCCGACGCTGTATTTGATGCCCTGCTTCTTCGCTTCGTCTTCGGTGATACCCGCCCAGGCCACTTCGGGATCCGTGTAGGCGACGCTCGGGATTTGGCGCGCATCGAAGAACGCCTTTTCGCCGTGCGCAGCCTCAGCCGCGACGTGACCTTCGTGCACCGCTTTATGAGCGAGCATGGGCTGGCCCACGATGTCACCAATCGCAAAAATATGCGGCACGTTGGTGCGCATTTGTTTGTCGACGTTGATGAACCCGCGATCGGTCACCGCAACGCCAGCCGCTTCTGCGTTGATCTTCTTGCCGTTCGGTGAACGTCCAACAGCGACCAGCACTAGGTCGTAACGCTGTGCGTCGGTCGGGGCTTTTTCGCCCTCGAACTTCACGTAAACGCCGTCCGCTTTCGCTTCGGCGCCTACGGTTTTAGTCTTCAACATCATGTTGTCGAAGCGTGGCGCGTTGACCTTTTCCCAGACCTTCACGAGGTCTTTGTCGGCACCAGCCATCACGCCGTCCATCATCTCGACCACATCAATGCGCGCACCGAGTGTGGAGTACAGCGTCGCCATTTCGAGGCCGATGATGCCACCGCCGATCACCAGCATGCGCTCGGGTTTCGACTTCAGCAGCAACGCGCCCGTCGAATCGACCACGCGTGGGTCTTCCGGCATGAACGGCAGCTTTACGGCTTGTGAACCCGCCGCGATGATGCACTTCTGGAACTTCACGACTTTCTTCTCGCCGGTCATGTCCCATGACGTGCCGCTCGTAACTTCAACTTCGATGTGATGGGCATCGAGGAATTTGCCCACGCCACGCACGATGTCAACCTTGCGCGCTTTCGCCATACCGGCCAAACCGCCCGTGAGTTTCTTGATCACGCC
>JAKPSO010000594.1 GCA_029571495.1 Pseudomonadota bacterium | reverse complement strand
GTCAACAACGCGGGCATCACACAGCCGGTGAAGACCCTTGAAATCACCGACGGCGACTACGATCGCATTCTCGACGTCAGCCTGCGCGGCACGTTGCACATGTCGCAGTCGGCAATTCCTGCCATGCGCAATCAAAAATCCGGCTCCATCATTTGCATCTCGTCGGTTTCCGCGCAGCGCGGCGGCGGCATTTTCGGTGGGCCGCATTATTCGGCGGCCAAAGCAGGCGTGCTCGGCCTCGCCCGTGCGATGGCACGCGAGTTTGGTGGCGATGGTATTCGCGTGAACTGCATCACCCCGGGCTTGATCGAAACTGACATCACACAAGGCAAGCTGACTCCGGAACGCAAAGCCGAAATCTCAGAAACGATCCCTCTCGCACGTTTGGGCCGCGCGGACGACGTCGCTGGCGCGTGCGTGTTCCTTGCCAGCGATTTGTCGCACTACTGCACCGGCATCACGCTTGACGTCAACGGCGGCATGCTCATTCACTGATGCAGTGATCTACTGATCCGCCGTTTCACTCGCAGAACACAACAACAAGGCCTCAACGGTCAGTTCACACCATACAAAAGGAGACCCTCATGAAAGCAACGTTCACTGTTCGTCGCGCATTACTCGCTTCGGCGCTGTTTGCACTCACCGCATCTGCTTCCGCACAGTCCGTGAAACTCACGCTAGCGCACGGCAATCCGCCGGACAATCCGCGCCATATCGCCGCCGTGAAATTTGCGGATACCGTGAAAGCCAAAACCAACGGCCGCGTTGAAATTCAAGTGGCGCACTCAGCGCAGCTCGGCGACGACGCCGCGATGGTCACTGCGCTGCGGTCCGGCACATTGGATTTCTCCGCCAACAGCCAAGGCGCGATCGCCGCGGTCGTACCTGAGTTCTCAGGCCTAGGCATGCCGTTCTTGTTCTCCGACGTGCAAAAGGCGTGGCAAGTGATGGACGGCCCGATCGGCAAGGAGCTTGCGGAGAAATCCAGCGCGAAGGGCATGGTGCTCTTGGGACTGTGGGACAACGGCATTCGTCAGATGTCAAACAGCAAACGTGCGATCAAGTCGCCTGCCGATTTGAAGGGCCTCAAAATGCGCACGCCACCCGACGCAGTGACGATGGACATCATGAAAGCCATGGGCGCTGACGCACAACAGATCAAGTTCTCGGAGCTCTACGTTGCGCTTCAGCAAGGCGTCGTGGACGGCCAAGAAAATCCGCTGACCAATATCTCGTCCGCAAAGCTCTATGAAGTGCAAAAGTACATCTCGCTCACCGGGCACAAGTACGAAAGCACGCCGTTTCTCATGAGCAAGCGGTCATGGGATCGTATGTCAGCAGCGGATCAAAAGATCGTCTCTGAAGCCGCTACCGACGCCACGCAACTGCAACGCCGACTGAACAAAGAAGTAGATGACAAGTTAGTAGCCGAACTGAAAACCAAAGGCGTACAAGTCGACACCGTCGAGCGCACGGCATTCATGGAAGCGTCGAAGTCGGTGTACACCAAATGGGCGAGCAGCCCAATCGGTGACTTCGTCGCTCGCGTTCAGCAAGCCGCACGCTAAGCGCCTATCAAGGTTCGACCTAACTGACGTCGGCGCAACGATTGCCGTTGTTGCCGACGCGCACGAGGCACAGCCATGCATCCCATTTTCAAAGTCATTGACCGCGCCATCACCTGGTGGTGTCACGCCGTCTTGTACGTCACGCTCGCGGTCGTGTTTGCGATTCTCAGCGTTAACGTGGCGCTGCGCTATGCGGCGGGCACGAGTCTGTCCTGGGCCTCTGAACTACCGGAGCTACTCTTTCCGTGGATGATCATGGCGGGTGTCGTGCTTGCCGCACAGCACGGTTCGCACATCGCGGTCGTCATGCTCACGCAGAAGCTCGGTAGCGCGAGACGTTGGGTGCTCGCTGCCGGTGCCGTCATCGTTGTGATCCTGTACACAGGTCTGGCGTGGGAGGCATGGCCCGTCATGTTGATCGCGGCCGACGAACGCACGCCGATCATGCAAGTGCCCGGATCGGTAAGCGTAGGGTGTTTGCTAATAGGCTTCTTGTTGTTGGCGGTGGTCACACTTTGTCGCATACCGCAAATATGGCGCGGCGACGCGCTGCCATCGGAGCCGGGAGCCGACGCATGACCACCCTCATCATCGGCCTTTTCGTGCTGGCCGCGCTGGCCTCCATTCCGATTGCGCACGCGTTGGTGCTGGCCACCGTCGCTGGGTTGTTACTGGCCGGCCGCGTTCCCGTGCACCTCGCGGTCGAGCAAATGCTCGCGCAAACGCAGAGCTTTCCGCTGATCGCGATCCCGTTCTTCATGATGACCGGTGCGTTGATGGTCAGCGGTCGATTGGGACAAAGTCTCGTCAACTTACTGACGATGATGATCGGCCGCGTACATGGGGGTCCCGCACAGGTCGGCGTGCTCTCGTCGACGATCTTCGGTGGGGTTTCAGGCTCCGCGGTAGCCGACGCTTCCGCCATCGGTTCCATGTTGATCCCGTGGCTCAAAAAGCTTGGTTACCCTGCACCGTTCGCTGCGGGCACGCTCGCGGCCGCAGCGACGATTGACATTCTGATTCCGCCGTCGATCCCGATGATCATCTACGCGCTGGTTTCCGGCGCCTCGATTGGCGCGTTGTTTGTTGCGGGCATTCTGCCGGGCCTCTTGATGTGCGCTGGTTTCATGCTGGTGTGTTACGTGCAAGGTCGGCGACGCAATTTCCCGCGTGACACGACGCCCTTCGCATGGCCCGCCTTCTGGCGACAATTTGCCCACGCGGGACCGGCGCTTGCGATGCCCGTGCTCATCATCATTTTCTTGCGCTTCGGCATCGCGACACCGACGGAAGTCAGCGTGATGTCGACGCTTTATGCGTTGGTTGTTTCTGGCGTCGTGTACCGCGACCTCACCGTGGCGAAGTTGAAGGCCGCGGCGATCGAAGCCGGCATCTCGACGGGCGTGGTGCTACTCATCATCATGGCCTCCAGCGTGGTCGGTTGGATCGTCACGTATGAGCAGCTACCGGCTGCGTTTACGCATTACGCCACAGAGACGCTACGTTCGCCGTGGCTCATTATTTTGGCGATGAATCTCATCATGTTGGCGACCGGCATGTTCATTGACTTGCCTGCAGCGGTGTTGCTGCTTACACCCATGTTCGTACCGCTCGCAACCGCCGTCGGAATGGACAACATCCAGCTCGGCATCATGATGATCGTCAACCTGTCCATCGGGCTGTATCACCCGCCGATTGGCACTACGCTTTTCATCACGAGTTCGATCGCCAAGGTGCGCATCGGAGACGTTGTGATGGAGCTCATTCCGTTCTACGTCGTCGCCGTTCTGTTGCTGCTTGGCTTTGCCTATTTGCCGTGGCTCACGCTGCATTGACGAGACTCCGTTGTTCCCTTTTTGATTCCCCGCAGGATTGAACTATGTCAAATATCGATGAACTCTCCAAGGTCGCGCACCGCATACGCCGCTACGCGCTACGTATGGGCGAAGTGCAGGGCCAAGGCTATATCGGCCAAGCTCTAGGCTACGCCGATGTCTTAGCCGTCGCCTATGGGCACGCGCTGAACTTCCGCGCCGACGACCCAACGTGGGAAGGCCGCGACCGATTTCTGCTTTCGCACGGCCACTACGCGATCGCCTTTTACGGCGCACTGATCGAAGCGGGCGTTATTCCCGAAGACGAACTCGATAGCTACGGCAGTGACGACAGTCGGCTTCCGATGTCTGGCATGGCGAGCTACACACCGGGCATGGAGATTTCCGGCGGTTCGTTGGGACAAGGCCTCCCCATTGCGGTGGGTATGGCCATTGGTCTGCGGCACCAAGGCAACCCGGCGTTCGTCTACAACTCGATGTCAGACGGCGAACTTGATGAGGGTTCGACGTGGGAGGCAGCGATGTCTGCGGCTCACCACAGCCTCGGCAATTTGATTTGCCTTGTTGACATCAACAACCAACAGGCCGACGGTCCTTCGGGCAAGGTGCTTGGCTTCGAGCCCATCGCCGACAAATGGGCCGCGTTTGGTTGGCATGTTCAGCGCGTCAACGGTAACGACCTGCCTGCGGTGCTCAAGGCGTTCGACACGGCTCGCGCGCTCACCGACGCCAAGCCGCGCGTCATTCTGTTCGACACGTTGATGGGCAAGGGCGTACCCTTCCTTGAGACGCGCGAGAAGAATCATTTCATCCGCGTCGATCCGCCAGAGTGGCAAGACGCGATCCAAATACTCGATGAGTCACAACCTGAGGAAGTTGCGCAATGAATGCCGTCGCTGAAAAGAAACCCCGCCTAACCACCTCGGCGATGATTGCATCGATCGCGAGCGAGGGCCAACGCGTTCGCGCTGCGCCGTTCGGCAAAGCGCTCGTTGAATACGCTGAAAGCCGCCCAGAAATCGTTGGCATGACGGCTGACTTGTCGAAGTACACCGATCTACATCTCTTCGCGCAGGCTTATCCAGAGCGCTTCTACCAAATGGGCATGGCCGAGCAGCTTCTCATGGGGGCGGCAGGCGGGATGGCGAAAGTGGGTTTGACGCCATTCGTGACGACCTACGCCGTGTTTGGTACGCGCCGCGCTTATGACTTCATTCATCAGGTCATCGCCGAAGATGATCTCAACGTCAAAATCTGCTGCGCGCTGCCGGGGCTCACCACGGGTTATGGACCCAGCCACCAAGCGACGGAAGACATCGCGATGATGCGCGGCATTCCGGGCCTCACCATCGTGGACCCATGCGATGCGCTGGATATTGAACAAGCGGTGCCGCAAATCGCTGAGCACAAAGGGCCTGTCTACATGCGCCTTTTGCGCGGCAATGTGCCACTCGTGCTGGACGAATACGACTACAAGTTTCAACTCGGCAAGGCGAAGATGTTGCGCGAGGGCAGAGACGCGCTCATCATTTCGAGTGGATTCTTGACCATGCGTGCGCTTGAAACCGCAAACGCTTTGGCGAAAGACAACGTCGACGTTGCAGTGTTGCATTGCCCAACGATCAAACCTCTAGACGAAGCTACGATATTGAACGCTGTGCGCAGCAAGGCTCGACTGGTTGTTGTCGCGGAAAATCACTCGGTGGTCGGTGGTCTCGGCGAAGCCGTGGCCAGCACGTTGATGCAACATGGTGTACAGCCTATAGGCTTCAAGCTTGCCGGTTTGCCTGATGCCTTCCTTGATGCGGGTGCACTACCGACGTTGCACGACCGTTACGCAATTAGCACCGAGCGACTGGCTGCGCGCATCAAGGGCTGGTTGTAAAGGTTAGTGGGTTGGGAGCGTTCCATTTGGTCCGCTCCCGCCTAGAAATCAATCAGACGGCCTGTTTTTCGCGAGTTGGCGCGGGTGCAACGGCTACCTTTACCCAAATCGTCGCGATCGCCGCAATGATCAACAATGCGCCGCCCAAGCGAATCGCGTTTTGCGGATTGCCGGCGAGCAGGCTTTTGTAATACAGCGGCAATGTGAAAATCTGAATCATCATCGGGATCACGATAAACATGTTGAAGATCCCCATGTACACGCCCGTCCGTTCGGGCGGGATGCTTCCGGCGAGCATCACATACGGATTGCCCATGATGCTTGCCCACGCCACACCGACACCGATCATCGGCACGAACATGAGCCAGCGGTCCTGAATCATCGGTAGGAGCAGCATGGAAACGCCTGCCAGCGCGAGGCACGCGCCGTGCAGGCTTTTGCTGCCAAACCTGCGTACCAGCGGCACCATGGCGAACGCGCTGACAAATGAAATGAAGTTGTAGAAGGCGCCCATTTGCCCAGTCAGCAATCCAGCGTCGCGAAAGGCCGTCGTCGTCGCGTCAGTCGTGCCAAAGAGCGAACGCGACACCGCAAGCGTGATGTACTGCCAATAGCAAAACAATGCGTACCACTGAAATAAGTAAACGACCGCGAGTTGTTTCATGGTCGGCGGCATGTCTCGCGCCGCGTCGATAATTTCACGCAATGCTGACTTCATTGAAAGCGGCTTTGCTTTCATTGCCGCCAATTGCGCATCGCTAAGCGGTGCTTCGCGCGTAGTCACTACCGACCACGCGATCGACGTAAGCGAAAGCACGGCACCGATGATGAACGCAACGTAAACGATCTGCGGAATCTGGTTGCTGCCTACCGCATCTTTGTTCATGCCGAACCACACGAGCATCGACGGCGCAAGATACGCAAGCGTTTGCGCGAGTCCCGTAAAAGCGCTCTGCGTTAGGAAGCCAATGGCGTGCTGCGGTTTATCGAGCTTGTCGCTCACGAACGCGCGGTACGGCTCCATCGTTACATTGTTCGCGGCGTCAAGGATCCACAACAGACTCGCAGCCATCCACAACGTTGGGCTGTATGGCATAACGAGTAAACAAAGGCTGCACAAAATCGCACCGACCAAGAAGTACGGCGTGCGTCTGCCCCAACGCGATGTCGTTCGGTCTGACATCGCGCCGATTATGGGTTGCACGAGCAAACCGGTCATCGGTCCCGCGAGCCACAGAAGCGGTAGGCTCGCTTCATCGGCGCCGAGATAGTTGTAAATTGGGCTCATGTTGCTCTGCTGCAAACCGAAACTGAACTGGATACCGAAGAATCCAAAGTTCATGTTGATGATTTGCCAAAGCGACATGTGTCGCGGGGTCGTTGATGCCATAAATCCTCCTCCTTGCGGCGGCTGATGATCGCGTTCTATGTTCGCTTGACATCAACCAACACACAAATTGCAAACGTTTGCAATTTGTGTGTTAATGTACCATCGAATAGACAAACTGTTGCACATCTGCGCTCTTGAGCCTGCTCTTGGTTGAACTACGAATCGCGCCCCGACTACCCGCAGACTTTGCGCCCAACGACACGCATGGATAACAAAGTACAGCTCATCACGTATGTTGACCGACTCGGTGGCGGCGGCGTGTCGGCTCTGCGTCGACTGCTTTCGGATCGTCTCGCTGGTGTGTTCGGCGGAGTGCATTTACTGCCGTTCTTCGCACCGATAGATGGCGCGGATGCAGGCTTCGACCCTGTAGACCACACGCAGGTCGATCCCCGATTGGGCAATTGGGATGACGTTCGCGACCTCTCGCAAACACTTCCAGTAATGGCCGACGTTATTGTCAATCACGTGTCGTCGGAGTCGCCGCAGTTTCAAGATTTTCTAGCACGCGGCGAGGAGTCGGCGTACAACGGCCTCTTCCTCACCTTTAACGCGGTCTTCCCGAAAGGGGCGACAGAAGCGGATTTGCTTGCGATCTATCGCCCTCGACCGAGCCACCCGATGACAACCTACGTGTGCGCTGACGGTACCCGACGCATTCTGTGGACTACCTTTACGGCAAGGCAAATTGATATTGATGTTGAACATCCGCTAGGCGTCGCCTACCTTGATTCAATTTTGGCTGCGTTGTCGACGTCGGGCGTGACTATGGTACGGCTTGACGCGGTCGGATACGCGATCAAGCGCGCTGGCCGAAGTGGGTTCATGATGCCCGAGACGTTTGCATTCATTGATTCATTCACGCAACGCGCGCGCGCCTATGGACTCGAAGTATTGGTCGAGGTGCATTCGCACTTCCAGAAGCAAATCGAAATCGCGCGCCGCGTTGATCGCGTCTACGATTTCGCGCTGCCGCCACTGTTGCTGCACGCCATCTTCTTTCGTACCGCCGAGACCCTTGCACGGTGGATAGAAATTCGCCCGCAGAATGCGATAACCGTGCTCGACACGCACGATGGCATTGGCATTATCGACATCGGAGCGGAGGGCCACGGACCGAACGCATTGCCCGGTCTCGTGCCACCGCGTGAGCTCGACGCTACAGTGGAGAAAATCCATAGTAACAGCCGAAATCAGAGCCGAGAGGCAACCGGTGCGGCAGCTTCGAACCTCGATTTGTATCAGGTCAATTGCACGTATTTCGATGCGCTTGGCGGCAACATTTCCGATTACCTCCTCACGCGCGCGATCCAGTTTTTCTTGCCCGGTGTACCGCAGGTTTATTACGTCGGCTTGCTCGGCGGTCGCAACGATATGTCGTTGCTCAAGCGCTCGCTCGTGGGCCGCGATATCAACCGGCATTACTACAACGCAACGGAAATTGATGGGGCCCTCGATACGCCGCTGGTTCAAGACCTCATCGCGTTGATCAAGTTTCGCAACGCGCACCCATCGTTCGGCGGCACATTCTCGTACTCGTTGAATGGCACGCAGTCCTTGTCACTGCGCTGGCAACGAGGCGCTCATACCGCCGTGTTGGACGTAGATTTTGCGACGCTGCAATGGGATATTCACGCCAGCAAATCTGACGCCGGCAACTTACCTGAATGGATCTCGCGCGCTCCGACTTGCGTGGCGCAAAGCGCTTCAGCGGCGTTCAATGCCACCACGTCTTTGCCCTGTGCCTGCGGCGATAACAGCGGCTGCGAATCCAAACGGCAGGAACGCTGAATGAGTCCACGCAACGCTGCGCAGTACTCCTATCCCAGCATGCCGCGCGCGTCCGAAGCGGTCGGCGCACCCTAACTTCACAACAGCACAGCACGCACTGGTGTGAAGGCGGTTTGCAGCTGTTCCGTCGATTCAAAGCGCATCGCGTCAGCGTGCTTCATGCATAAAAAAACCGCACCGTGGGGTAGGCGGTGCGGTTTGAGACGGAGAGACGATCCGTAGCCGTGTCCACGGTCGCGACGTGCGATCGCGCCGTGGCTCCCTTTTTGAAGGTCTTGCGTCTAGAACGTGTAACGCAGAGCGGCCTTTACCGAGCGACCGTTGATGGAACGCGCTGCGTGGCCGTCGCCTTCAACCTCTGTGTAGCCAATCGCGTTATTTAGGTTATTGACGGACAGATTCACCGACAGCTTTGGCGTGAACGCGTAGTTCACGTACGCGTTGAACACGTTGTATCCCGGCAAACGAATCGTGTTGTCATCATCACCCCATGACTTCGTGGTGCCCACAAGCGCCACACCGATGGACGCGTTACCCATGGTGTACGACGGAGAGAGTTGATAGACAAAGTCAGCTTGCCGACGCGGCTTCTTGCCAACGATGCTGGGTGTCTCCGCCGCAGTGACTTTAGCGTCGGTGTAAGTGAGGCCACCGGTCAGGCTGAAGTTGCCAAAGCGACTCGCTGCCTCAAGTTCCGCGCCATTAGAACGATAAGATCGGGATGTCGTTTTCTGAGTCGTGGCTTCGTAATTGGTTTCGTTGGTCTTTGCATTGAAGAACGTCACGAAAGCACTAGTGGAACCTTGGCGCCACTTGAAGCCGCCTTCAAGCTGCTTAATGGTGTTGATTGGAATTGCAGTCTTGCTATTCAATTCGTAGCCATTGAACATCAAACGATCAGCGGCGAACGCGACGCCGTCGCTGACACGCGCGAATGCGGCAACGTCACGGTTGAGACGGAAGTTTGCGCCAAGCGAGTAAGACGTGTGGCTCAAGCTGTAGTCGATCTTGTGATCGTTGGCGCTGGAGTAGGCCTGGTTCACTGCTTGATTGAACACACCACCTGCGCTTTGGCGATCACTACGAATGCTCGCGTCGATGTTCAGCGCGCCTGCTTCATAGGCAATCGACGCGTACGGCGATACGGTTGTGTAGTTCGCGTCAATGTAGCGATTGCAGCAACCACCCCAAACGTCTGTCCCCAGTGCGAGGGCACCGGGCACGGTGGTCGAAGTATTTTTTGAGGCGAGCAATGCGGCATTCGTGCCGACGGCTTGCATCAGGTAGTGATTGAAGTTCCAAGTCAAGCCCACGTCTTGGCGAGAATAGAACAGACCAGCGGCTCCTGTAACTTGACCGTTATCGAGCTTGAATGACTTCGACGCTTTGAGGTCATTGGTTACAGACCCAAGATCGTCGATAGAGGTGTTGAACACTGCGGCGGTGAACGCGCGACCAGTCCACGTTTGGCCTTTGTTGGCACCGCTGGCAATGGTGTACGTTCCCACGGTTCCAGAGTCAGCGGCGAAGATGCCAGCGAAGCGCCCACTGTAGTCCGCGACGCGGAACTTATTCTCAACCTTGAAACCTGCGACATCGAGTGCGCCTTCGACGCCAAATGCGCCACCACGAACGCGCAGACCATCGTTGATGTTGGTCGCAACCTTTTGATTGTTGCGCGTCAGTACGACATCGGGATTGAGATTGTTCGAGTAGAACGTTGCCGTGCGTGGATCGACACCCGGGATCGCGGAGATGTTCCCGTTGCTCGTTAGCACCGGAACCGGCAGCAAGGTCGGTGCGTGATCGTCGAGGAATTTGACGCTCGCCCGCACGTATCCGCCAGCAAAAGTCTTCGTTACGTTTGCTTTGACATGGCCGCCCTCTTCGGTGGTCACGCCGGTGTCACGAACGCCTTCGCCCGAACGAACGTATCCACCGACGAAATAGCGCGTGTCTTTCGAAATCGAATTGCCGTAATCAAAATCAACGCGGTACGCCTTGTGGCCGACGCCCATTGATACGCCAACACCGCCACCAGCGTCTTCACCGGTCTTGGAGATGAAGTTGACGATGCCGCCTGGCGAGTTAGTGGCCAAAGCGGACGCCGAACCTCCGCGGATCACCTCTAGTCGATCCACCGTGCCATCCGCCTTGATAAACGAATCGGCGGTGCCGAAGGCGATGTCGCCGAAGAGCACAACGGGCAAACCGTCCTCTTGAAATTGCACGTAGCGCGCACCGCCGGTCGATAGGGGTACACCACGAATGACAACGTTGGCATTACCTTCACCGCCAGATGACTCAGCGCGGATTCCGGGCACCGACCGCAATACTTCCGATGCGCTAGGCGTCGCAAAGCGTGTGATCTGCTCTCCGTCGAGCGTCGAGACGGATACGCTCTGCTTGATCTTCGAAGTCGCAGTCGCGGTACCTGTGATCACCACACGGTCAAGGTCCATCACGGGTTTGTCCGCATCCGGCGCCGTCTGCGCATAGGATGTTGCTGCGAAAGCTCCGCTCAGCGCGAGTGCGACTGCGGTTTTCTTGAATCGGGTATCGATTGCCATGTGTGCTCCTTATGGTGGTGTCTTGTTTTCGGGCAACGGCGCCCGTGTTTCTCAAAATCTGTCGCAAGTGTAGGGGCACTTTTGCAATTTTGCAAACGTTTGCATTTTTTCATGCAGAACTGTTGCACGCATCGATGATGCTGACAATTTGACTTAAAAATCAGAGAGTTGCGACTTTTCCGCCTGCTTCGCGACAAGATGAAGTGTTGCAAACGTGCGACAGTTGACCGCCTACGACCCCACCGAAACTATGCTCATGAAACAGTCGCAACTAAATTCACAGACCGCAGAGGCATTGAAGCGTTTGATGAGTCAAAATCACGCACGTTCATATCGATCTTCGACATGTCAGCCCCACCGCCTGATCGCACACAAATGGTAGACATCGCCCGGCTCGCAGGCGTGTCAGTATCGACCGTGTCGCGCGCATTGGCTGGAAGCACGTTAGTAAACGAGAAAACGCGTAAGCGCATCGTTGATCTCGCAAACTCCCTTCGATTCAGCGTCAACGTCGGCGCTCAAAACCTGAGGCGCGGACAAACACAAACCATTGCGGTGGTCCTCCCGAAGGCGTCGACCGACGCACAGCCTGTGTCTGACCCGTTCTTCATCGCGCTGCTTGGAGAACTGGCCGACGCTTTGACTTCGCGGGGATTCGACATGCTGTTCACGCGGATCGGCGAAGACAGCCTTGACGACCTTGAACGCATCGTTCGCTCGGGTCGCGCATTAGGCGTCATCGTGATCGGGCAGTGGCAACATCACTACGCGTTGTCTACGCTCGCGAATCACAACACACCCATTGCCGTTTGGGGTGCCGCGCTCCCCGGAACGCCTTACTCCGTTGTTGGCAGCGACAACCGTTTGGGCGGCCAACTCGCCACGCGGCGCTTGCTGAGCGGCGGCCGAAATCGCATTTTGTTCTTAGGGGACACGCGGCTACCCGAAGTTGCGCTGCGCTTCGAGGGCTACCGCGACGCACTCGTTGAGGCCAAGCGCATGGTCAACCCAGGCCTCACAGCGGCGATTCCGTTTGAAGCGGCGGCGGCACGCCGTGCACTGTCTGATTTGTTGCGGCACACACAGGACTTTGACGCGATTTTTGCGTGCTCCGATTTGATTGCGATGACTGCAGTCGCGCTGCTCAGCGCCGAGGGACGGCGCGTGCCGGATGATGTGTGGGTGGTCGGGTATGACGATTTGCCGCTCGCGAGCCAAATGCACCCGACGCTCACCAGCGTGAAGCAACCGTTGGCAGAGGCGGCGGCGGCGTTGGTCGAAGCCGTCCTCGCTGCTCAGCGCGGCGACGCGCCGCAGGTCACTGTACTCGAAACCAAGCTCGTCGAACGGGAAACGACAGTGCCGACCCGCCAGGCGACAAGCCGAGCAAAGGCTCCAGCGCGTAAAGCGCCAACCAAGAGTAAGCGCTGACATTAGTGCGCAACGGAGAGCTCGCGGCCAACGCTCGGAACGCATGCGGAGCCTCCGAACGACCCATAA
>JAKPSO010000571.1 GCA_029571495.1 Pseudomonadota bacterium | reverse complement strand
ACAAGATGCACTTTGAAGTCCGCCGTCAGGGGCGTCCACTGGATCCGCTAGCGTTGATGCCGCGCTAGTGCGGAGGACGCTCGCTTACAGCGAGTCGCCGCCAAGTAGGCTTGTTGGCGATGCTTGATTGAGTGGCCAGATGGACGCTTCAGATCGTGAAATGAGGGTTTACTACGCCTCTCGTGCGTCGTATTACGATGCTGTGTACGAGAAGCCGGAGCGTCGAGATGACATTGCGTTTCTGAAGAAGCATTTGCCAGAGCGACTGCGTGGGCGCGAGGTTCTTGAAATAGCCTGTGGCACGGGTTACTGGTCGCAACACATCGCGCCTGAGTGTCTGCGTTACGTCGCGACCGACGGTGTCGCGGAGCCTCTTGAGATCGCGAGGACCCGCGCGGGACTCTCGCAAGCGGATTGCTTCATTGCCGACGCTTATGCGTTGCCAGCGACCTTAGGGCAATTTCATGGTGCGTTTGCGGGCCTCTGGTTCTCGCACGTTCCGCACGAGCGCTCTACAGAGTTTTTCGGAAGCCTGCATGCACGGCTGCAGCCCGGTGCACGCGTCGTGCTGATCGACAATTCGACGGTGCAGTGCGCTGAGTTCCCGATCGTCGAAACGGACGACCAAGGCAACACGTATCAGCAGCGGCCGTTGCGCGACGGCACGACGCATCGCGTGCTGAAAAACTTTCCTTCGCGAGCTCGGCTTGAAGCGCTTGCACAGGGCTTTGGCGCGAGTCGCTGTGAATTCCGAGCCCTTGATAATTTTTGGTATTTTGAATACGACTTGCCGGCGCAGTAGCCTGAATCCACGTTGCGGACACAAAGAAAAAACGCCCCGATTGGGGCGTTTTCGTTTGCGGTCACGCTTGCCGCTGCGCAGCGTGTTGTGTCGCTTAGTAGTAGCGCGTAGCCTGCGCCCACGGTGCGAGTGGTGCCAGCCCGTCGTCGATCATCGCGCCTTTGACTTTGCCATTTGGTTGCGTCGGCGGTAGCTCATCAACAAGTTGCTCATCGCGGCCTTGGGCGCACAGTATGTCGTTCATCACGCGCGGATCGCGATTGGCGGTGGCCCACAGTTTTTGGTCAGAGCGTTTGGCGCGTACTTTCGCCGCGTAGGACCTCGCCCACGACTGGGTTTCGCGCGTGGTGCGCATGACGAAGCGGGAAAGCAGGCCGAAGGTCAGAAGCGCGACCACAGACAGAATCGCCCATTCGTAGGCAAAGCCCGTTTCGATGGCATCGAGCGCGCGTTCGGTGGCGGTGACGACGGCCATGATCGTGAGGCCGAGAACGTAGGTCGGTACTTGTTTGGCCGAGAAAACGTCGGCAAAGGCACTTTTGGCAGCGGTAGCGCCGTTGAGAACGCGGTCGAGCCCGTCGTGTGTTTCCGGGAGGTGGGTGTTCAGCATTTTTTGTGTCCTTTCAAAATGTCGCGTCTGGCGACAACTGCAATCTAGGGTAATCCCTGATATATTGCAAATTGACGTTAGTGATTTTTATCATTCGCAATGTGAATGAAAGGATGCGATGGCGGGCAATTTCCGAACGCTTGACCTGAACTTGTTGCGTGTATTCGACGAGGTCATGGCGAGTCAAAACATCACGCGAGCCGCGGAAACGCTGGCGATGACGCAACCCGCTGTGAGCAACGCGCTGCGCAGGTTACGCGTGGCTTTGGACGACGAACTCGTTACGCGTTCAGGCTACGGCGTGACGCCGACGCCGAGAGCAATTGCTCTATGGCCCACAGTACGCGAGGCTTTGGCGACACTTCAGGCCAATATCGCGCCGACGGTCTTCGACCCGGCGCAATCAACGCAGAGCTTCGTCTTGGCAATGGCGGACGCAACGGCGGCGATGCTGGTGCCGCGGCTGGTGCGCCACATCGAAACGCAGGCGCCGAAGGTGACGCTTCGGGTGCTGCCGCTCATCACGCGTGACCCGCGAGCGCTCCTCGAAGCGAGCGAAGTTGACTTGGCGGTCGGCTACTTTCCGGCCGTAATTTCCGCGCTCAATCTGCAAACCATGCAAACCGGAAGCGCGGGAAATTTCGCGCACACACAGCTCTACAGCGGCGAATACGTCTGCGTCATGCGGCGCGGCCATCCACTCGCATCCGAGCCTTTGACGCTTGACGCATTTTGCGAAGCGCGACATTTGCTGGTGAGTTTTTCTGGGCGGCCGTACGGTTTCATCGACGAAGCGCTTGCGCCGCTCGGCCGCCGCAGGAACATCGTGCTGACGGTGAATCAGTTTTTCACGGCAGGGCGCGTCGTTGCGGGCTCAGATTTGCTCACAGTGTTGCCGCGACACTTCTTGCCGTCGACCGGCATGCAATCGGAACTCGCGGTGGTCGAGCTGCCGTTCGTGGTATCCCCCGTGCGAGTGGACATGGTTTGGCATCGCCGTCTGCGCAGCGAAGCTGCGCAAGCTTGGCTTCGCGCGTCAGTAGTTGATGCCGTGGCGGACAACGTTCGTTCGCCGGATCATTGAGTCAATAGTTCAGCGTCACGCCAGCGTGGAGACTGCGTCCCGCGAGTGGCGCGTAGTCCTTAAGGAAGGACGTATGAACGCGCATATCGCGGTTGCTGAGGTTCTTGCCGACGAGGTAGACGTCCGCACTCCGATTGGCACCAAACACCATGCGATAGCGCAGCGAGGCATCGAATCGTGTGAAACCTGAGGTCGGTGCCTCAAACGCCGCGACGCGGTCTTGAGTGAACACGTGAGTCGCTCCGGCGTCGAAGTACCACGCGTTACTCTCGCCGCCACGCCATGTCACTTTACCGCCGATGCGAGACGGGCTCATGCGTGGAAGATTCCCGTGCGCCTGGCCGAGGATGACGCCGGCCACCGTGTCGGCTGTCGTGATGAATCCGAACCCTTGCAATGGTGCATAAGCGAGGCTCAGCTCGGCGCCCGTAAATCGCGCGTTGACGTTCCTAAATTCGCGCTTCAATAGTTCTGCGCCGTTTTCGAGTTCACCGTCCTTATTCACGTGATCGGCCGCGCCGTCGCCGTTCCCATCCACGCTCGCTCCGTAAACAAATCCTTTCACGGTGTTGCGGAACAGCGAGGCGTTCATGCGCCACGCACCGCGTTGGAGTTTGTAAGAAAGGTCGACATTTTGAGAGCGCTCGGACGTCAGTGCGGCGTTGCCGACGTCATAGGTCAACGTGGCAATATGCGCTCCACGTGAATACAGTTCCTCAATGCTTGGCGCGCGCTCGGCGTGCGTGAAGGCCGCCGTGAGCGCACTGTCCGACGAGAGTTGCCACTGGTAGCCGACAGCAGAATTGCGCAGGGAAAAGCTACGTTTAGGAAGCGCGGTCGCATCGACCGGCGCATGCGCGACGCGCTCGACTCGCGCGCCGACTTCGAGCCGACCGGGGCCAAGCGCGCGCTCGGTGACTGCGAAGATGGCGTCGCTATGCGTATCCGTCTGCGGCACGATGGTTTCGGCGCCTATCGCGGAGAACCGTGACGATTCGACATTGGTACCGACGACCGTGCGCCACCCCGACAGTGGCCGCGTTTGCAGGTCGAATCTCGCCGCGCTGGATCGATTCTTGAACACCGTGCCGACGCTGCCGTCGGACTCAACCTCGGCGTGGTGATAGCGATTGCTCGACGCGCTGAATCGGATGCGTTCTAGTCCCAAAACGTTGTTGAATTCGCCCTGCGTGTCGATCCGGTCTCGTGCGAGATCGATGCGCGTTGCATCGGGCGAGGGCACGCCGTAATTGCTTTCGAAACGGTTTACGCCTACGCCAATGAAGCCATCGCTGGTGATGAATGAAGCGCCGAGGCTGGCGTTGCGCGATCGTGTATCGGAGTTGGCCAGTTGGCCGTCGCGCGCAGTCTCCACGTTCCCCGTTGCGCGGTCCGAAAATTCCGCTGTGAACGCGATTGGGCTAAAGCTGGTTCGAAACTGGGCTCCGATGTCGCGCGTCTTTTCGGCCGTTGAGAAACGTAGGTCACCGAGTAGCCGAGTGCCGTCCGAATGCGCTTGCGGGATTCTGTCGGTGACGACATTGACCAAACCGCCAATCGCGCCTGAACCGTACAATAGCGTGGCGGGGCCGCGCAGTATTTCGATCTGTCGTGCTCCTAGCGTCTCGCTTGATACCGCGTGGTCCGGGCTGATCGATGAAACGTCCGCCGAGCCAACGCCGTTTTCGGTCGTTTTGATACGCGGCCCGTCTAGGCCACGAATGATCGGGCGGCTGGCACCGGGCCCGAACGAAGACGATTGAATTCCTGCCTGCCCCGTTAACGAATCGCCCAAGCTTGCGGCACGGTCACGCGTTAACGCCTCACGCGTCATGACGACGCCAGGCTGCACCGATTGCAGTTCGTCCTGGTTGGCAAACGGCGACGCGGTCACTACGACTTTATCGAAGCGAGTGGCAGTCGCCGTTGCATCAGTGGTCTGCTGCGAAAGTGCTATGTTGGCGTACGCGGTGGTAGACGTTATCGCGACCACAGCGGGAATGCGTGCCCATCGATTCAGCCGTTCAATTGGCATGGTTGGTCTGCTTTGTTTATGCAACAGAATTGCATTGTAAAAGCAGTCGAGCCATTTTTGCATCTAAGTTGCATGAGTGTTTTTCACGCGGTCGCTTGGTACACAGCTTTATACGCCAAGCGGCTAGCGGGTGGCGCACAGCGACACAAAAAAGCAAATGTCAACAATCAACAAATTACCCATGGCGTGTCCACGCAGCAGCCGTTGGAATCGAAAAGCTGTTGGATAAAACCGCACGCGTCTGCCGAGTGCAGAGTGATTCAAACGCGGTTGGGTTGCGGGGTCGCAACAGACTCAGCTGCGCGGGGCAATACGAGCGAAGGAGTTCACCAGCGCGCTGCTTTTAGGGGCACAATACGTGATAACAAGACGATGGATTGTGGCCGCTGACGGCACCTGTGCAGTCGAGCCCGACCACCGCAAAACACCGATTTTTAGGAAAAAGGAGGCCCCATGGACCGAAAGATTTTCACCCGCACAGCTGCCGCTCTGGCCGCGATTCCGCTTACCTTGGCGGTGTCCAGCACGTTTGCGCAAACGGCGAACGTTACGCTCTATGGCATCGTTGACGTCGGTGTGCAACACGTTACGGGCGTGAAGGGCGGCTCCATCACGCAGGTCGCGAGCGGCATCATGGAAGGCTCGCGCTGGGGGCTGCGTGGCACGGAAGACTTGGGAAATGGCTACAAAGCGATGTTCGTGTTGGAGAGTCGCTTTGAGGGAGATACGGGCGCACTGAGCAATCGCCCGATTTCGGGTTCACAACTTCCTGATCGCCTAACTGCGGGGCTGCCGCCGGCGGTACAAGCAGCGCTTAACAGCGCTGTAGGCTCAACAGTCGGTGTCAATTTGCCCGGTCGGCTGTTTGATCGTCAGGCGTTCGTTGGCTTGGTTACGCCGTTTGGTGCAATCCTCGCCGGGCGCCAGTACACGCCGGCCTTCGAAATCTCCAATCGCTACGATGCATTTGCAAACTCCAGCGCGGCGTCGCCCGGCCAGCTGCTCTCCATCCCGGCTGGCGTAGATATTCGCGAGAGCAACTCCTTGGTATACCGCATTGAGCTGCAGGGCTTTTACGGCACCGGCTATTACGCGTTGGGCGAGAGCGCGACGGGCACCAAAAATGGCCGCCTCGTCGGTATTAACGGCGGCTACCAAACGGGTCGATTTGGCGTAGGCGTCGGTTACAACGAACGCACCAACAGCGCAGGCTTGAAATCGCTGAACTCACTGTTCGGCGGCGCGAATTTCGATGCGGGCTTTGCCAACTTCTTTGCGATGTACGGCGTCGTAAAAGAGCCAAACGGCTCCTCGGCGCCGGAGTTGCGTGCGGGCTTAATTTCAGGTGGCGTTCCAGCTGCACTTGTGGACAGCAGCATCCTGCCGCGATTCTTGCAAGACGCCCGCGTCTACCACGTCGGTGCCCGCGTGCCGTTGGGTGTAGGGCTGCTGACCGTCGGCTACTCGCAAGTGGATGATCGCCGCGCGACAAATGCCGACACTACGTCTTATGGCGCGACGTACACCTATCCGCTGTCGAAGCGCACGGACCTTAATCTGGGTGTCACACAGGTCAACAATAATCCCAACGCGCAAGTCGTCGCTGGTGGTAACGGTTTCCTCGGCGGTGTGAGCGCGTTCGGCGGAAAAGACTCGACGTCGTATCAGTTCTCTTTGCGTCACAAGTTCTAGAAAACAGAATCTCACAGCAAGGCACAAACATTTGGCCGCGTGGCGTTTGCTTCGCGGCCTTTTCTTTTGTGCTTGCGCATAGCGTGAGCGCCCGCCGGATGACTGTCCACGCGGTTTTCTCTCGATCAATCACATGGCCCGTAAAATGCCCTGATGGACAACATCATTTACACGCTTGCGGTCAATGCGATTCCGTTTCTCTTCGCAATTACATTGCACGAGGCGGCGCACGGGTACGCAGCACGAGTGTTCGGTGATCGTACGGCCGAAATGATGGGGAGAATTTCCCTCAACCCGATCCGGCATATTGATTGGATCGGAACGGTTGCGCTTCCCGCAGTGTTCATCGCGATTCAAAGCCCGTTTCTGTTTGGATGGGCGAAGCCTGTTCCGGTCAATATGCGGAATCTGCGACACCCAAAACGCGACATGATTTGGGTGGCTGCGGCGGGACCAATGGCTAATTTGGCGATGGGAATTCTCTGGGCTTTGCTGTTGCGATTTGCGGGCGAATCGAGGAGCATTGTTGCGATCGCCAACAGTGGCGTTGAATGGAATTTGATGCTGATGCTGTTCAATTTGTTGCCAATCTTGCCGTTGGACGGTGGCCGCATTCTCACGGGTCTATTGCCAGGTCCGCTCGCGTACAAGTTTTCTCGCCTCGAACCTTTTGGATTCTTCATCGTGGTGGCGCTGATGGCTGTGCCGGGTCTGCTCAATACGATCATGGGACCGCCACGAGCTCTTGCTTACGATTTCTTTCGGGCCATTGCAGGCGTTTAGTTAGTACATATGTTCAAAGACCGCGTTCTCTCCGGCATGCGCCCCACGGGCTTCATGCATCTTGGCCACTATCACGGCGCCCTCAAAAACTGGGTCAAGCTGCAAGCTGACTTGGAGTGTTTTTTCTTCGTTGCCGATTGGCACGCGCTGACGAGTCATTACGATGATCCGCGTGTGATCGAAACGTCGACCTTTGACATGGTTGCCGACTGGCTCGCGGCGGGGCTGGATCCCGATGAGTCGACCATCTTTTTGCAGAGCCAAGTGCCGCAACACGCAGAGCTCTCGCTGCTTCTGGGCATGATCACGCCGCTCGGATGGTTGGAGCGCGTGCCGACGTACAAAGAGCAGCAGGAGAACCTGAAAGAAAAGGATCTCACGACCTACGGTTTCCTCGGCTACCCGCTCATGCAAACCGCGGATATCGTCGTGTACCGCGCGAACAAAGTCCCCGTTGGCGAAGATCAGGTATCGCACCTTGAATTGAGCCGCGAAATTGCGCGTCGCTTCAATCACATTTACGGCCGCGAGCCAGGCTTTGAAGAGAAGGCACTGGCCACGATTAAAAAGCTCGGCGGCAAGATGGCCAAGCAGTATGAGGCGCTGAAGACGGCGTTCAATCAGGACGGTAATACCGAGGCGTTGGAGCAAGCCAAGGCGCTGGTGATTGCGGCGGGTTCGCTTTCGAACGCCGAGAAAGATACCTTGCACGGTTTCTTGACGGGTGCGCGGCGCACGATACTGCCCGAACCACAAGCGCTGCTGACGCCGACCTCCAAGCTTCTGGGACTTGACGGTCGCAAGATGAGCAAAAGCTACGGCAACGGCATCGACCT
>JAKPSO010000557.1 GCA_029571495.1 Pseudomonadota bacterium | reverse complement strand
TGCAGCGGAAAATTAGGGCGAAAAAAAGCCGGTCACAAGGACCGGCTTTTGATGGTGCGTTAACTGAAACCGATTAGGGCTTCTTCACGGCATCCTTAGCTGCGTCTTTAGCGGCTTCAACGGCTTTGCCAGCTGCATCCTTAGCTGCATCAGCGGTTTTCGCTGCTGCATCTTTGGTTGCGTCAACAGCTTTGCCAGCTGCGTCTTTTGCTGCGTCAGCGGTTTTACCAGCAGCGTCTTTAGCAGCATCAACGGCTTTAGCAGCAGCGTCTTTTGCAGCGTCAACAGGAGCAGGTGCGGCAGCAGCAGGAGCCGGAGCGGCAGCAGCAGGTGCTTCCACTTTCGGTTCTTCTTTTTTACCGCAAGCAACGAGGCCAAGCGCCATCAGCGCAGCAACCAGGAGGGACTTCTTCATTTTGTTTCCTTACAACGTGAATCGTTAACGAATGTGTGTGCCTTAAGGAGAATCTCCCTCAGTGGAGACCACCCCGGTGAGCGAAACCAGAATAGAAACTGAGTGAGGGACAGAAGTATAGCCAAAACCTGCCGCCCGAAAACCGCGGAAATTACAGGCCGAGCGCTTCCGGGAAGACACGCTGACCGCCTTGTTCCCAAAGTACTTCAAAGTCATTGGCATAAGGGATTGATTTTGCAGGACTTTGCAAATTCAAACGACCGCGTGAATGCACCGAATCGGGGCGAAAAAGAAAATGTTGCCGGTCTGCAACAGCAAAACTAGAGGGCGGCAAACCACGCGCGTCAGATCCCACGATCTCAATCCGATGCCCCAAAGTCCGCAGCAGATTGATCAGGCGCGGCGCCTGCGTCGTCACATAGGCCAAATCGACGAGCAAAATGCGCACGTGAACATGTCGATCAAACGCCGCGCGTTGCAGCGCCTCGCAACGCGCGCGGCTGCCCCAATCTTGCAGCGCGAGCGAATGATCAAACACGTCAAGCGTTCGCGTCGCGCGACCGATCAAATCGTCGAGCGCTAACGAGACGTCGTTCCACGACACGAGCGTTCGCTGAATACCTTCAGTCGCGTCGTCGTGGTTGCTGTTGCGGTCTGCTGATTCGTCTGCGTTGCCCATGTCGTCGTGTCCTTTGCGAAACTACGCACTCACGATACGTACCCATCCATCGCGATACCAAGCGTACAGCGCGTCAATCGTTTCTGTCTTCGCGTCATTTGGCACCGATAGTGTGCGCTCGTCGGCGAGTTGATGCCACAGCGCGGCATCGCCTTGCACGACGAACGCGTCGCCGTTGATGAACAAGAACTCATCATCGTACAGGCACTGCGTACCGGCTGCGAGCGCCACCGAGCCGCCCTTGGCAACACCGCACGCTTTGGCGAACGCTGTACGCGACAGTAGCGGCTTCGGCTCTGAAAACTCTACCGACGGTTTTGGATCGGTGGCGTAACAGCCGGCGAATTGTTTGATCGCGCCTTTGTCCATTTGCAGTTTCGCGATGGCATCCGCCACTTCGCGTTGATACTGCTTCGGCATCCGCGCAGGGTGATCTGTCGCTGCCAAATCTGGGTCCGCGAGGCGGCCTTCGATCTCGCTCGTCGCCCCGATCCAATCGAGAAATCCATCGGCCAGCTCTTGATGCGTCGGCGCTCGAAATCCGATCGAATATGTTGTGCAAAAGGCTTCCGCCTGCATCGCGACCCCGTCGTGCGCAACGTGTGGCGGCAAGTACAGCATGTCGCCTGCAATCAACTCGAAGCTCTGCGACGGCACCATGCGTTTCAAAATCTTCAACGGCGCATCGGGGATGAGTGTCAGGTCTTTTTGTTCTGAAATCTGCCAGCGCCGCGTTCCGATGCCTTGCAACAAAAACACGTCGTACGAATCGAAATGTGGCCCAACACCGCCGCCAGGCGCGGCGAGCGACACCATCACATCGTCCAGCCGCGCATACGGCAAGAAGCTGAATTTCCGAAGCAGCGCATCCGCAGCAGGCAGATGCAAATTCAGCCCCTGCACAAGAATTGTCCAATCGCGCTCGGGCAATCGCGACAGCCGGGCTTTACTAAACGGCCCGGTTTCGAGCGCGAATTTTTTGCCTTGACGCAGTACCAGCCGCGACTCGACGCCCTCGGTGCATGCGAGCTTGAAAATCGCGTCGACGCTCAGCAGCTCTTCGAAGCCGGGCATAGCTTGACGAATCAATCGCCACTCTTTTTGCCAATGTTGGGCCATGAACTCACGCGGCGCGAGTCCGCCTAGGAGCGTTTTGGTTGCGGGATGGGTGTTTGCGTTCACGTGGTGTCCAGTACGTTGTCGGCGAGGAGAGGGCTTGCGACAACTCTAACCGCCGCGCGCTCTCTATAATTCGCTCCTGTGAGGATTCTAGTTTCGAACGACGACGGCTATCAGGCACCAGGCATCATCGCGCTGGCCGAGGCATTGTCGACGGTGGCCGAAGTAACGGTCGTCGCACCGTCAAGGAACCGCAGCGCCACATCCAATTCCATCACGCTTGATCGCGGGCTCGTCGTTCACCGTGCTGCGAACGGCTTCTACTTCGTCGATGACGGCACGCCCGCCGACTGCGTGCATCTGGCCGTGACAGGGTTCCTCGATTTTCGACCTGACCTGATCGTTTCCGGCATCAATGACGGATCAAATCTGGGCGACGACACCATTTATTCGGGCACCGTCGCAGCTGCGATGGAAGGCTATTTGCTCGGCATTCCTGGCCTCGCTGTCTCACTCGCGGCACGCCCGGTTACGCACTTCGCTACGGCCGCGCAGGTCGCGCTGGATCTTGTTAACCGTATTCAGTCGACACCGCCGGTTGCGCCGTGGTTGCTGAACGTGAACGTGCCCGATGTGCCACTTGCGTCCCTTAAAGGTGTGCGCACGGTGCGCCTTGGCAAGCGCCACCAAGCCGAGCCCGCCGTGCGTGTGCCGCGTGACGATGGTGGCATCGAATATCGCGTTGGACCGGTTGGCAAGGCTGCTGATGCAGGGCCCGACACTGACTTCGGCTGCGTCGCGGACGGCTACGCCACCATCACGCCGCTCTCGATCGATCTCACGAAATTTGACGCCTTGCATCTCGTGAAAGCGTGGCTCGCATGAGCGCCGCCGCGCCGCGACAGTCGACCGCCGGTTCGGGTATGACCTCCGAGCGCACGCGTCTGCGCATGATCACACGACTGCGCGAGCAGGGCATCCGCGACGAAGTGGTGCTCGGCGCGATGGCCCAGGTGCCGCGGCACGTGTTCGTCGAAGAGGCATTCGCGAGCCGTGCGTATGAAGATACTGCGTTGCCGATTGGTTTCGCACAGACGATCTCGCAGCCTTGGGTGGTCGCTCGTTCGTGCGAACTCGCGCGCGCCGGAAACGCGATTGACATGGCCCTCGAAATCGGTGGCGGCTGCGGGTATCAGGCGGCGGTACTCGCGCGACTCGCCAAAGAGGTGTACACGATTGAGCGCATTGGCGCGTTGGCGGCGAAGGCCCGCAAAACGCTCTCTAGCATTGGCGTGAACAATGTTAAGGTGCGCAATGCGGACGGACGCGAAGCGACCTCCAACGTAGTTCAGTTTGACGTGATTTTGGTGGCAGCGGGCGGTGCCGCGGTGCCACCGAATTTGTTTGGGCTCCTTGCTGAAGGCGGTCGCATGGTGATTCCCCTGGGTTCACCCGAGCGGCAGCGTCTCACACTCATCACACGAAACGGCGAATCTTTTCAGCAACAGGCGTTCGAAGAGGTGGTGTTTGTGCCCCTCAAATCAGGACAGGAATAAATGCAGACTCTTCCCTTATCTTCCCGCTTCGGCGTCCGCATGCCCGCGTTGCTCGCGAGCGTTCTCGCGGCATTGCTTTTCGCGGGTTGCACCACGAGTGTCCCGGCTCCCGTCGATGACCGCACGACGCGTCCGACTGGCGTTGCACCGCGTCCGGATATCCGTCCTCTGCCGCCCGTGACGACGCCGAGCGCGAATCCGAATCTTCCCGGCAACACCGCGGGCTCGCAGTTCCATGTCGTACAGCGCGGCGAAACGCTCTACGGCATCGCGCGCAGCAACAACGTCGACATCAATGCACTCGCAGCGTGGAACAACATGACGACGACGCAGCCGATCCGTGAAGGACAGGTCCTGCGCCTGTCGCCGGCGAGCGGTGCTGTGGGAGGCTTGCCTCCCGGCGCGACGGTTACGCCCATGCCAGGCAACACGGCGATTCAGGGGCAGCCACTTCCCGCGCCGCAGCCGACAACGCCTCCGCCGATCCTCGCGCCAGTCGGTCCCGCTTCCATGCCTTCGCCGGGCGTGACGCCACTTGAAGCGCCGCTCAAACGTGAGCCCAAGGCGCAACGCGTTCCATACAGCGACAATGCGCTCGCCGCAATGCAGCGCAGCGAAGGCGTGCCGCCGACGATGCCGATGTCCCCGCAGCCTGTTGGCGACGGGCGACCCGTGCCGTCGACTACGTCAACGACATCGCCTACAGCGTCCGCGCCTGTTGTTGACGCAAACATCCGCCCCGGCAATGGCATCGACCGCGAGGGACTCGCATGGACGTGGCCGACGACGGGGAAGGTCGCGAGCAAATTTGACGACAAAGCCCCCATGAAAGGCATCGACATCGCTGCCAACGCGGGCACGCCGGTCGTCGCCGCGGCCACTGGCAAGGTGATCTACGTCGGCAAGGAGCCGCGTGGCTACGGTCAGATGATCGTCATCAGCCACGCCAAAGAAACGGTCAGTGTCTATTTCCATGCGGACAAGGTGCAAGTGAAAGAGCAGCAGCGCGTGTTGTTGGGGCAAAAGCTTGCCGAGGTCAGCGACAGCGCGGGCAACAAGATGCACTTTGAAGTCCGCCGTCAGGGCCGTCCGCTGGATCCACTGGTGTTCATGCCGCGTTAGTAAGTAGTTTGGACGCTGGTTTTAAGGCTTGCCCACCGCGGGTTGTACCCCGCGTGATGTTGGATTGAATCGCCCGATGGATGCTTCAGATCGTAAAATGAGGGTTTACTACGCGTCTCGTGCCTCGTATTACGATGCTGTGTACGAGAAGCCGGAACGTCGAGATGACATTGCGTTTCTGAAGGAGCATTTGCCAGACCGACTCCGTGGGCGCGAGGCTCTTGAAATAGCCT
>JAKPSO010000552.1 GCA_029571495.1 Pseudomonadota bacterium | reverse complement strand
GCCCCGGCGTTGCGCAACACCTCTGCGACGCGCGCCCTTTCGTCGGCTACCTCTTCCCGCGTGCCATCGCTTTCGCAGAGCAAAATAGCTTCGGCGGTTAAGTCGTACCCCGCGTGCCCAAAGCCTTCGACCGCGATGGTGGCGATCTGATCCATCATTTCCAGACCCGCCGGAATAATCCCCGCACCGATGATTGCGCCTACCGCCGCGCCCGCTGTCTCGACGCTAGCAAACGAGGCCATTGCGACCTGCGCGAGTTGCGGTTTTGGCGTGAGTTTCACCACGACTTCAGTCACGATTCCGAGCAGTCCTTCGGAACCGATCATCAGCGCGAGTAAGTCGTAGCTTCCCGGCGCCTGCGTGTCGAGCGACTCGGAACCCAACTCCACGACCTCGCCGGTCATGAGCACAACACGCAGCTTTTTGATGTTGTGCACCGTCAAGCCATACTTCAGGCAATGCACGCCGCCGGAATTTTCAGCAACGTTACCACCAATGGTGCAGGCGATTTGCGACGAAGGATCCGGTGCGTAGTACAGCCCGTGTTGCGCAACGTGCTCGCTGATCGCGAGGTTGCGCACGCCCGGCTGCACACGCGCCGTGCACGCGAGCGGATCAACCCCGAGGATGTTCATCATCTTCGCCGTGGACAGGAGGAGTGCATCCTCACTCGGCATCGCGCCTCCGGAAAGACCGGTGCCCGCGCCGCGCGCGACGACAGGAACGCGATGTGTGTGACAAAGCGCCATCACGGCCGAGAGCTGCGCCTCGGTCTGAGGCAGCGCTACGCACTTCGGCAGCGCGCGGTACATCGTGAGCCCGTCGCACTCGTACGGTCGCTTGTCTTCGTCGGCGATCTTCAAATTCTCCGGCGGCAAAACCGCGGCGAGCGCTTCAAAAAAAGTGGCCGATTTCATGTTGATGATCCCTTAATGTTCTCACTCGCACGGCGATCCGCAATGCGCCCAGCCACGCGATCAATCGCGCGCTGCACGTGATTGTGCGCTAGGCGCTTGGCCTTCGCGCCCTCACCCGCGACGATCGCTTTTAGCATCAGGCGATGGTCGGATTGGCCAACCTCCGTGATGCCCACGCCATAGCCCGCTTTGTCCCACGTCGCTTTGCGTGATGCTGAGAATTGCGCGCCGAGAAACTCGAGAAACTTGGTGAGCTGCGCGTTGTGCGTCGCGGCGGCGATCGCATTATGAAAATCGTCGTCGACCGTCGAACCGTCGCGGCGCGCGGCGAGCGCACCGTCCATTGCATCTACAGCGGCCCGAATCAACGCAATGTCCCCGTCAGTGCGACGCATTGCAGCGAGCTCCGCCGCTCCAGACTCGACGATTTGCCGAAGCTCCAACATCTCGCGTTCGGCAACATCGGCTGCGTCGCCCGGCGAAGGTGCGACTCCATTTTGCGTGCTGGACGCGGTGCCGTTGAAGCGAAACGCCGATAGCTTGTTGCGATCCGCGACGAACGCGCCAGAGCCTTGCCGCGTCTCAATGCGACCGTCGGCCTTGAGACGTGAAAGCGCCTCGCGTAAGACCGCGCGCGACACCGCAAGCGACTCCGCGAGCGCTTTTTCCGGCGGCAGTTTCGCGCCGACCTTCCACAGGCCCATTTCGATTTGCAACAGCAATTGGCGATGTGCTTCATCCGCCAAGGACTGCGGGCGCACGACGGCGTTGAGCGCGTCGGCAGCGTGCGCGAGTCCAATTGAATAAGTCGGGTTGTCAGACAACATGACAGAATTGTACGAATTCTTGTCTGGCTGAGTATTCGGGTTTTCGATTACGCTGCCGCGCTTTGGCAGCAGCAAAACGAAACAGCTTTTCGCGGAAATCGGACCGAATGGCCTAAATACGGCGGTTTACGCTATTTCCACCTATAAGTCGACTTGAAAGCTTTTTACGCGGAAATGACCGCTCTGCAGCCGCTGCATCGCTATTTTTACGAAAAGCTGTAACTGCGACTCACGGGCGGCGACGCGGCCCGAATGTCGCTAGCTGCCACATCCTCCGCCGCCTCCGCAGCCCCCGCCGCCGCCTCCACCACCATCGCCGCAGCTTGAACCGCCACCGTCGCTGCAACCGGATGAGCTGTCGCCGCCGCTACCACCTCCTCCGTCACCGGAACTCGTAGCGTTCATTTGGTCGTAGCGCTGCTTCATGCGCTCAAACTCGCCATCGTCGTATGCGTTGCCGCCAGGGATGCCCAGCGATTGGTCGAGGTTGAAGAGTTCTTTGGTCGTCAGCATCGACGCGGCCGCTGCTCCTCCCACGCCCGCCAGCACGCCGCCCGCGATCAGGCTCGTGCTCATGCCGTACGTGCGTGTCAGCCCGTCCTGTTCAGCCTTGCTATCGCCAACGTAAGGCGTGTGGTGGAGGAATTTGCCAAACGCCCGCTCGCAAAACGCGGCGTAGTTCTGCGTCAGCAAAATGAATTCGTGCCAAGCCGTGTCGATCGCCTTGCTAGGCATGCCGAAGTGGGTATTGGGGCTTTGCGCGACCAGCAGGAACCAAGCGCGAAGGCCTTCCATGATGTGCCTGATCTGCTCGTCTGATAAGTCAGGGTACGCCTGATCGAGCCGAAATTTCAGCCCCGCCGGAAACGTGTACTCGCGGATGAATTTGATGCGCTGTTTCTTGTTTAGACCGTTGCGAAGGCTTGCCCCAATCGCCCAGCCCGCCACGACTATGATCGCTACGGCTACTAGTGCTGCTATCGTCATCTCGATCTCCTTCTAGTTTTTTGTTGTGGATGAAAGATGCTTCTTGTTACGCGAATTGATACCGCCCAATTGTGACGAGAATGTGACGGCCCCATAATTGCGGGCAACCCTAATCCCGCTTGGAGCGACATGAACACCATTGATCTCAACAACCGCGTCGCCGTCATCACGGGTGGCGCACGTGGCATTGGCTACGCGTGCGCTGACCGCTTCATCGGGAGCGGTGCGAAGGTGGCGATTTGGGACGTCAGTGCCGAAGCGGTCGCGGAAGCGCTTACAAAGCTTGGTGACTCTGCACGCGGATTCGTGGTCGATGTTGCAAACGAAGGCGCGGTGACCGCCGCGCGTCAGTCGACGCTTGAGGCATTCGGTCGTATCGATATTTTGATCAACAACGCGGGCATCACCGGCCCCAACGTGAAGACTTGGGAGTATCCGCCTGCGGAGTTTCGTCGCGTGGTGGAGCTTGACCTAGTTGCGCCATTTATCGTCGCGCGCGCCATCGTGCCGCACATGATCGACGCGGGTTACGGCCGCATCGTCAACGTCGCGAGCGTCGCAGGTAAAGAAGGCAACCCAAACGCTCCTGCCTACAGCGCCGCGAAGGCGGGCCTAATAGGATTGACTAAGTCGCTCGGCAAAGAGCTCGCGACGACAGGCGTGCTCTGCAACTGCGTAACGCCTGCGGCGGCACAGACGGACATCTTCAAGCAAATGACGTCCGAGCACATCGCCTTCATGAAGTCCAAGATTCCAATGAATCGCTTCGTCGAAGTGAACGAAATTGCCGCGATGGTCGCATGGCTCTCGAGCGAAGACTGCTCATTCACGACTGCCGGCGTCTTTGATATTTCCGGTGGGCGAGCGACGTACTAACGACCCGATGGCGAGCGAGCATCGAGCCGCAAAGCGACGAGAAACGTCGTGTTGAC
>JAKPSO010000531.1 GCA_029571495.1 Pseudomonadota bacterium | reverse complement strand
GCGGTGGAGTTTGAACAGGCGCTCGCGCTCGGCGTAGCCAAAGCGTTGATCGAAAACGGCTTCCAGCGTGCATTGATCGTTCACCGGCGAATTGTCGGGGTAGCCCATCATCCAGAATTCAGGCATCAGCCAATTGCCCAGATTGGTGCCTTTGAGCGCAATCGCACTACCGTCGCTACGCAACCAGCGGGTACCTTCCGTGCGTAGCATCGGCAACGCTTTTGTCGGCGTGACTGGGGCCAAAATGACTCCGGGTGCTGGCACCAGCGTGCTGTTGCTTCGCGTGGCGCAACCACCTAGTGCGAGGCCACAGAAGACGGCGCAGAGGGCAGTGATTTTTCGTACAGACATGAAGCTCCTAAAACTGAAAACATCGATCAGGTCGCGCTCAAGGCGCAACGACGATGAATATGCGGCAACAGCAAACTACATGCAATGGCAGTAGCCGTTGATTGGTTCCGCCGCCCCGCCACACGTCATAACATCGCGACTTGCTCCCAATACCAGCACTGAGGTTGCCGCGTATGAATGTTCGTCACGACTGTTTCGCTAACTCATTGCTCGCATTCGTGTCCGTATGCGCGCTGACGCTACCCTGCACCGGTGCCAACGCTTTCGATTTGCAGGCGCATCGCGGCGGGCGCGGCTTGATGCCTGAGAGCACGCTCGTGGCGTTTGACAACGCGCTCAGCATCGGGGTGACGACGCTCGAAACCGATGTTGCCATCACGCTTGATGGCGTGGCCGTCCTCTCTCACGATGCTCGACTCAACCCAGCCATCACGCGCGATGCCTCAGGCGCGTGGCTCGCCGAGCGCGGCCCTGCGATTCGCTCGATGCGTTACGCCGAACTGGCGGCGTACGACGTGGGACGCATCAATCCGGCCAGCAAATACGCACAAGAGTTTTCACAGCAACAAGCGCACGACGGCGCGCGTATCCCTAGGCTTTCTGACTTATTTGCGTTGGTCAAACAGCGGGGTGCCACTCAGATCCACTTCGATATCGAAACAAAGATAAACCCGCATTACCCCGACGAAACGCTACCCCCCAGCGATTTTGTGGATGTGCTCTTGAGGGAGATTCGCGCGGCGGGCTTGGTGTCGCGCGTGATGGTGCAGAGCTTTGACTGGCGCACGCTTGAACTGCTGCACGAACGCGAACCCAAACTGCGCACGATGTACCTAACGATTGCGTCCGACGGTTTCCATACGCTGAAGGACGGCGCATGGACTGCAGGGCACCTTTTGAACCGCCACGCTGGTTCGGTGCCGCGCATGGTGAACACCTCCGTACAGCGTTCTGGAAAAACCGCTGGCGTCATCTGGGCACCTAACTTCAAAAATCTCACACCTGCACTGGTGAAAGAAGCTCACGCGCTCGGGCTCAAAGTGATCCCCTGGACGGTCAATCGCACCGAGGAAATGAGCCCGTTAATGGACTGGGGCGTAGACGGCATCATCACCGACTACCCTGATCGTTTGCGTGAACTGATGGCGCGTCGAGGTGTGCGTCTTCCAACGCCAATCAAATCGCACTGAGTTCGCCGGAAGCGACTAATCCGAGCTACTGTGCGATGTCAGACTCGTCAGCGGCGTCGCAGCGCGCACCCCCGGTGAAGCGCGCCGTGCCTTGCGCCGGCCTTGGGTGCCGGTGGCCTCGCTCTCGGGCGTCACGATAGGCACATCGTCCATGGGTAGTCGTTCGGATTGTGCCTCCGCCACGGGTGTCACGCTACGGCTCATCGCCACGCCCACTGCGAGAATGTCAACGACCAGCAGATGCAGGATGCGGCTGATCATTGGCAACTGGGTGTCAACGTCTTCTACATGATCGACGATTAACGCAGCGTCTGCTTGCTTGGCCAACGGCGATTGGCTCGCCGTAATCGCGATCAGAGCTGCCCCGCGTGCCCGCGCCCGATCCGCGACTTCCAACAGTTCCGGTACGCGTCCAGTGCTGCTGATAATCACTGCAACATCATTCGGCTGCAGCGCAGCCGCTGCGAGCAACTGCAATCGCGAGTCGGTGTAGGCGGCACAGGAAATGCCGAAGCGCAAAAATTTGAACTGCGCATCAAGCGCCACCACGCCGTACTGGCCCACCGCGTGAAACTCGATGCGCTGTGCACCGTTGAGAAGCGCGATGGCTCGCGTAATCGTGTCGCTGTTGAGTTGTTCGCGCACCTGCAAAATGGCCGATGCGGTATTGCTCAACACCTTGGTACCCAGTTCCACCGTTGAGTCTGTATTGGTCACTTGCGCGTGCGTCACTGGCAATGTGCCAGAGAGATCCGAGGCGAGACGCAGTTTGAAATCCGATAAACCTTCACAACCGAGTGATCGGCAAAAACGGATCACGGTCGGCTGGCTAACCGCAGCGCCCGCAGCAATATCCGCGATCGGTTCGTTGAGGGCCTCGCGCGGATGCGCGAGCACATAGTTCCCTACGCGGCGCTCTGCGGGAGTGAGATCAACCAGCCCCCGCCGTACGCGCTCCAACAACGCGGTGCGCGGCCGGGTATCAAGATTGCGCAACTTCAATTGCGAGTCCAGAATGGCCGAGGCTCCAACGAAGGTCGCATTGGCAGACGTGATGACGTACGTCGGAATGGCACGCAGGTAGTCGCTGAACCGGCCTTTGTCTTCAAACCGCGCGCGAAACGGCGACTGATCGAAGTAGGTCCCCAAGCGTGGCACGATACCGCCGCCGATGAAGATCCCTCCCGTCGCTCCTAGTGTGACCGCGAGGTTGCCCGCTGCGGTGCCCAGTACGGAGCAAAACAAATCGATGGTTTCACGGCACAGTGGGTCCGTGTTTGCCAGCCCACGTTGGGTGATTTCCGGCGCCGTGAGCGCAACGCCAGACTGTCCCGCAGCGTCAGAAAGCGCACGATAAATTAGCTCCAAGCCGGGTCCGGACAGCAGGCGCTCAAATGAGACGTGTGGAAACTGCCGCCACGCATAACGCAGTACGGTCAACTCGCGTTCGTCATGCGGCGCGACCGACGCGTGACCGCCCTCGGCTCCCAGCGCGACCCAGCCGTCGTTAGCTGGTATCAACCCGGAAACACCCAAGCCACTTCCCGCACCGATAACGCCCGTGACACTGTTTTCGCGCATCGCTCCGCCGCCGACTCGCCTCAGTTCGTGCGGCGCGAGCCGCGGCACCGCCATCGCGAGCGCGGTGAAGTCGTTCACCACGACCAGCGTATCGAAGTTCAAACGTTGCCGCATTTCCTCAATCGAAAAGTGCCAGTGGTAGTTCACCATTCGAACTTCATCACCGTCCACCGGGTTGGCGATCGCGACGGCTGCGTGCGCGATCGTCAGACTGGGCAAGCCCGTCAAAAAGGCGGTAACGGCGGCGTAAAAATCCGAGTGATCCGCACATCGCAGCGAACTGGCGTGCTCATACCGTCCCGGTGCAGTCTCAACGACGAAGCGCGCGAAAGTGCCCCCGATGTCAGCGATCAGTCGTGGGCTATCGAATTTGGACATATTAAAAAGTCTTTTGTGTGGTCGCCAGGTAGAAGCCCGAAACTTGCTGTGGGCCGAAAAGCCGCGCATCGCCGCTGGAGAGGTCCAATTCCGCACGGTGCGTCGTGCCGTCGGCCCGTCATTGATTATTGCGCAACAATGATCATCGACTTAGACGCTGACGCCCATGAAAGTAACATAACTACATTCAACTACATTCCGCACGGGTAGCTTTTCCGGCGCCGCGCGAGCGACCTACAACCACACAAAAATCCCCTAGAAATCAGTCGCCCACCATTGCAACCCCAGCCCTTGGCATCTCGACCACTCAACAAAGTCGACCGCTTTGGCACCGAATCATTGCGTACAATCATGTAGCTTTGTTACATTCAGAGCGTCACATGTCGAACTTAGCCGTTTGGCCATCCCAACGGGGCGCGCCCCCTCGCCCCACCATTTTTGTCTGGACGCTGTGCGTATGTCTGGTTCGTGTGTGCTGCCATCATGCCCCTGAATCTGCGTCATCCGACGTCGGATCACGTGCCATCGCCGCCCGAACCGTGGCTGGTCGCTGACATTGGTGGTACCAACGCGCGCTTTGGTGCGGTCTTCGATCTCGGTCAGGGCGTAGAGCACGTCCAGAATCTGCTGGTGGCTGAACACGGCGGGCCCGCAGCCGCAGTCACCGCGTATCTCGATCAACTAGCCCGAACTGTTGGCCCACATTACCGTGCGCCACGCCATGCGGCGTTTGCAGTGGCGACTGCGGTTGTGGGGGACGAAATCGATTTCACCAACAGTGCATGGAAATTTTCTCGAGCAGCAGTGCAATCCCAATTGCACCTCGACAGCCTGTTGGCGATCAATGACTTTGAAGCGTTGGCGCTCTCGCTGCCACGCCTTCTTCCATCGCAAATTCGCGCACACGGCGCGACCCCTGCCAATACGGGCATGTTGGCAGTAGTGGGACCGGGTACAGGCTTAGGCGTGGCCGGCGTGAAACAGACGGCTCACGGGTGGGTGGCGATTCCAGGCGAAGGCGGTCACGCGACACTCGCTGCCGGTGATGAATTTGAGGCGGCGCTGCTAACGCTGCTGCGCGCTCGCTATGACCACGTCTCGGCCGAGCGGCTGCTGTCGGGCATAGGCCTGCCGCTGCTCTACAGCGCTATCAGCGACGTAATGGGCGTTCACGCGACGGAGCGCTCAGCGCAGCAGATTCTTCATGATGGCATCGCTCGCACCGACGAGGTGAGCGATTGCACGCTAAGTACTTTCTGCAGCCTGCTCGGTGGTTTCTGCGGCAATGTCGCGCTAACGCTCGGTGCGCGCGGTGGTCTTTACGTCGGTGGCGGCATCGTCCCGCGCCTCGGCGAACGATTTTTCGCCTCGAAATTTCAGGACCGCTTCGTGGCGAAGGGGCGCTTTGAAGCCTACTTGCGCGCAATTCCCACTGCGGTCATCACCGATACACACGCCGCGCTCACGGGCGCGTTGGCTGCCATAGCGCAACACCGTGCAGTGCCGCAACGGATCGCGGGCCGATAACTGCCCCTCGGGCGAAATACCCATGCGGCGGCGGTGCAGCTATAGTTTGCCGCTGCACAAACCAAGGGCGCGTCGCACCGCACAACTCTCAGCCTTTTCGCAATGACTACGACCGAGATATTTTTGATTGCCATGGCGATCATTTTCACCGTGCCGTATCTGCTTTGGCGCTTAGGAAACACTGACTATTACGCACCGCTCGTCGTGGTGCAGATCATCGTTGGGGTTTTGCTCGGTCCTGGCGTGCTGGGCAAAGTCTTTCCCGAATACTACGCGTTCGTCTTCAGTGCGCCGGTAGTACAGTCACTCAACGGTATCGCATGGTGGGCAGTCATGCTGTTCGTCTGGGTAGCGGGGATCGAACTCGACGTGCGGCAAGCATGGACGCATCGTCGCGAAAGCGGCATCACCGCCGCGCTGGCCCTAGGCGCACCGTTGTTGCTTGGCAGCGTGGTAGCGCTTGGCATGACCACAACGACCAGCTGGATCGGTCCACGGGCGATGCCTTGGCAGTTTGTGGTCGGTGTTGGCATGGCTTGCGCGGTGACTGCGCTACCGATTCTGATTTTGCTGATGGAAAAGCTCGATATCCTGCGCCAACCGATCGGGCAACGCATTCTTCGTTACGCAAGTCTCGACGATGTGGCGATATGGGGC
>JAKPSO010000529.1 GCA_029571495.1 Pseudomonadota bacterium | reverse complement strand
CAAGTCGGCGTTGGCTTTTTGTTGACGCGCGCTTTGGCGTTCGCTCGCAGCAATGACGCGCTCACGAACGATTGATGACGGTTCGCCATCGGGGGCTGCCCGCAATGCATCGGTCGGCACCGAGGGCACCGTGATTTGCAGATCGATGCGATCGAGCAATGGTCCCGAGAGCTTGCCGCGATAACGTGCGATCTGGTCCGGCGTACATCGACACGGCTTCGCCGCAACGTTCGCTCCGAGGTAGCCATCCGGGCAAGGGTTCATGGCAGCGATCAACTGGAAGTGACTCGGAAATGTGACTTGCCGTGAAGCGCGAGAGATGTGAATCATTCGGCTCTCCAAAGGCTCTCGTAGTACCTCCAAAACTCGGCGATCAAACTCCACAATTTCGTCTAGAAAAAGAACGCCGCAGTGAGCGAGCGATATCTCTCCGGGCTTCGGATCGCTGCCGCCACCGACGAGCGCCACCGCGCTAGCAGTGTGATGCGGCGAACGCACTTGTCGGTGCCCGAAGGATTCGGCTTTGAATTTGCCGACGAGCGAGAGTAGCGCCGCGCTCTCAATGGCCTCATGCTCGGTCATCGGCGGCAGGATGCCGGGTAAACGTTGCGCCAGCATGCTTTTGCCAGTGCCCGGCGGCCCCATCAGGAGCAAACTGTGACGCCCGGCCGCAGCGATTTCAAGAGCCCGCTTGGCCTGCGACTGGCCTTTCACATCAAGCAGATCTGGATACGCAAAAGCAGCCGGAGCTTCGCTGACGTCAGGCGAGAGCAATTGATTGCGTCCCGCGACAAACGCGGCGACCTCCAGTAGCGTCTTCGCGCCGTATACCGTAGCGCTCTTCGCGCGCACGGCCTCTTCAGCCGACGCTTGCGGCAGCACCAGCGCGTTGCCCGATTTCGCCGCCGCAATCGCCATCGCGAGCGCGCCGCGCACGTTGCGCAGGTCGCCGTTCAAACCAAGTTCGCCCGCAAACTCCAAGTTCTTCAGTTTGGCCGCCGGCAGTTGTCCACTCGCCACCAAAATGCCAATCGCAATCGGCAAATCAAAACGCCCCGACTCTTTCGGGAACTCTGCGGGAGCAAGGTTCACGGTGAGTTTTCGCATCGGAAATTCGAAACCTGCCGTCTGAATCGCCGCGCGCACCCGGTCGCGGGCTTCGCGTACCTCGGCGTCAGGCAGGCCCACCAAATTGAATGCGGGAAGCCCGTTAGCGATGTGAACTTCAACGGTGACCAATTCCGCATGCAGTCCCGCGAGCGCTCGGCTATAAGTGATGGCTAGTGACACGTTGATCGCCCCGCTGTGGCTTCCCAGAAATAGTACTGTTCAATAATACAGTTGTTTAGGCGCGTTTCATAGGTGCAGATTTGTCTGAACGTCAACTGCCCTCGACGCCAGCGCGTTCTGGTGGTGCCCCAACTCGTCTCCCCTAGGAGCCTTTGTATGAAGTTTTTGAGTCGCCCTTTCTTCCGCATCACGGTCGCGCTCGCGTCAAGCGCACTGGCCGTCTGCGCCACATGGGCGCAAGCCCCGAGCCGCGTTGCGCGCCTCGCCGATTTCGCCGGTGAGGTTCAGCTCGCCAATGATCGCGAAGGTTGGCACCCGATCTCGCGCAACTTTCCAATCACTGCAGGCGACAACGTTTTTGTGAGCCCTACGGGTCGCGCCGAACTCGACGTGGGCAGCATTCAAACGTGGATCGCGGGCGGCAGCAACGTCTACTTCGATCAGTTCGACGACCAGCACATTAGTGCACGCCTCACCGACGGCACCATCGCCGTCCGCGTGCGCAGTTTCGAAGCCGGGGACACGATGCGCGTCACCACGGCGTTCGGCGAAATTGCATTTACGCAACCGGGCTTTTACGTCATCAGCTCGACCACGCCCGGCGCGTACACGTCACAGGTGTTCGAACCCGTGTTGAAAGTACGCCGCGGCGAGGCCGAGTTTTTCGCGCCCAACCGAGCGCCTGTGTTCGCGCGGCAAGGCCAAGTCCTGATGCTTGATCGCGCGGAGCTTCGCGACGGCCGCTTCTATCGCACGCAATCGCTCGACGCTTTTGAAGCGTGGGCAACAAGCCGCGATGGCCGCATCGGGCGCCTCGAACAACGCTATGCAGGCGGGCTGAATCCGCTCATGATCGGCGCGCGCGAGCTCGCTGACTACGGTTCCTGGGTGGACAGCTACGAGTACGGCCGCGTGTGGTATCCGACGAGTGTTGCCGCCGATTGGGCGCCGTACCGCTACGGCCGTTGGAGCTGGGTGCAGCCCTGGGGCTGGACGTGGGTTGACGACGCTGCGTGGGGCTTTGCACCATTTCACTACGGGCGTTGGGTTCGCGTAGGCAATCGCTGGGCGTGGAGCCCCGGTGAAAATGTCGCGCGCCCCATTTACGCGCCGGCGCTCGTTACCTTCTTCGGTGGCGATCAATGGAGCTACGGCAGTGCGGGGCCGACCTTCTCGTGGGTTCCACTTGGGTGGAATGAGCCCTACGCGCCTTGGTACACCTACACGCCGACGTACTGGCGTGAAGTCAATCGCCCTTACCTTCGCTACGACCCGCGCAACGAGCATCGCGGTCGTCCCGGCCATTCGCTTGATGAGCCGTGGCGCCCGCAGTACTTCGCACACGCGACGATGCCCGGCGCGATTACCGCTGTCGCCAGCGCCGCGTTCCTCGCGGGTCGCCCTGTTGCACAAAACTATTTGCGTAACGTGAACGAGCGCGATCTGCGCACCGCGCCACCGGCTCGCATGGGCGAAGTCGTGCCGCACACGCGCTTTGCGCCACCGGCCCCCGCGTCGACGCAACCGCTCACTGGCACGCCTAATCGCGGTCCCGCTGCACCCATCGTGCGCGAACGTAACCGCGCTGAAGCACCTCACATCGTGCCCAACACCAACGTGATGCAACCCCGCGTGATTCAAGACCCGAACCCTGTCGTGGGTCGTCGTCCTGAGCCGGACAATCGCAACTCGCGCATCAACGAACCCGCGACGCCGATGCCGAAAGAACGCGATGGCCGCTCGATGCCGCCAAGCGTCGAACCGCAACAGGTGCAGCCGCAGCAAGCGCCGCAGCCAGCGCCGATGCCGGGCTATCGCGGCGTGGCACCGCAACCGCCACAACCGCAGCAGGTGATGCCGCAGCCGGCACCGGTGCGCATCGCGCCACCGCCACAAGTGGTCGCGCCACAACCCATGCCGGTCGCACCGGTCACGCCTGCACCACCGCCACCTCAGCGCCGCGTGATGGACGGACGCAATGCGCCAGTGACGGACGCTATCCCGACGCCAGTTGCACCCGTTACCCCCGTCGCCCCGGTTGCGCCACGCGCAGTTCAAGTCGCGCCACCTGCGCCGCCACAGCCTGCGCCGCAACGCGTCGTGGCTCCGCCGGCCATTGTTGTTTCGCCACCCGTGGTCGCGCCCGTTCGTCCGGCACCTCCGGCTCCGGTTGCCGTGCCAAACGTGCCTGCCGCACCTGCTGCAGTGCCAACGCCTCCGGCCAAACCAGCAACGCCACCGCTCGCGCAACCGCCTCAGCACGAGAAAGGTCGCGCACCTGCACCGGGCACGATGTCGGCGCCGCCCGCACCTGTGCAGCAGTAACGTTAGTCTCGTCCCAAGCGAGTGCGGTCCGTTCACACACGGCCGCACTTCGCGCGCGAGCGCTATGATGGCCTCGCATGATTTCCGCGCTCTTCAAACTCCCGCGTACCGTTTGGTTTCTCGGCGCCGTTAGCTTCCTCAACGACGCCGCAAGCGACGCCGTGTATCCACTGCTGCCACTCTTCTTCGCCGCGACTTTCGCCGTCGGCGCACAGACGCTTGGCATCATCGAAGGCGCGGCCAACGCCACCGCAGCTTTGATGAAGCTTGTGTCCGGATACTTCTATGATCGCTCGCAGCGCGCCAAGGGCTGGCTCGTCTTGGGCTATCTGTTGCCAGCGCTGTCGCGACCGTTGATTGCATTGGCCACTAGCACGCCGGTCGTGCTGCTGTTGCGCATGGGCGACCGTGTCGGCAAGGGCCTGCGCTCAAGTCCGCGCGACGCGCTCCTAGCGGCGAGCGTTGACGCGAATCGACGTGGTCTAGCGTTTGGCTTTCATCGCAGCATGGACCATGCGGGCGCGGTTGTTGGTCCGCTCGCTGCGGCGGCGCTCCTCGCGGCAGGATGGAGCGTACGCGACGTGATGTTGTGGACGCTGGTGCCCGGTGCGCTTTGCGTGCTTCTCGTGCTCCTGTTGCGCGAACCGACGGAGCTTGCGGTAAGCGCGGGCAAAGTGGAGTGGCAATGGAAAACGCTACCGACGCCGCTCAAGCGCTATCTCATCGCGCTCGGCGTGTTCACGCTGTCGCAAGCGAGCAATATGTTTTTGCTGCTGCGCGCCAAAGAAACGGGTTTCACCGACGCGCAGATTCCGCTGTTGTGGGCTGCGTTTTCGGCGCTGGCGATGGTGCTCTCGACACCGCTCTCCGCGCTTTCGGATCGCTTCGACAAACAACGTTTGCTGCGCACCGCTTGGATCGTCTACGCAATTTTGTTTGCGGCATTCGGCACGCTCGCGCAATCCACCGCGACGACGATCGCGCTCTTCATCGCCTATGCAATTTTCATTGCCATGACCGACGGCGCCGAAAAAGCACTCATCGCCGAACTCGCACCGAAGTCACAACTCGGCACGGCCTACGGTTGGTTTCACCTCGTCAGCGGTCTCATGCTGCTTCCCGCTTCGGCGCTCTTCGGCTGGCTCTGGAGTCACGTGAATCCGACCGCTGCGTTTGTCGTCAGCGCAAGCACGTCGCTCATCGCTGCGGGTTTGCTCACGCGGGCAGTGCGAACGACCACGGAAGGCAAAGACTAAGATGGCTTTTTGCTTGTAACGGCCGTTGCATGGCAGTTATGGCCCATTTTGTCTACAAGTCGACTATTGGCAATTTGTGGCCACAACCATTGCAGGGCAGCGCGTAGACACACAAAGTTGTAAACGAGATCGCCCCAACAAATCGCTAGAGCTCAAAGCGCATGATGGAAAACGTCTCGGTCACTTGCTCGTGCGGGATGGCGCCAAGCCGCCGGTAAAAGCCCGGCACGTCGGTGCCGAAGTAAAGCACTGGAATCTGCAGACGCCGCGCCTCGTCCAACAACGCATTCACCAAGCGCGATCCCACGCCCCGTCCCCGCTGGTCGGCCACGACCACCATCGCCGCCAACCACGGCCGCAAGTGCGAGCGTGATTTGTCGTCGTTCTCAATCAAATTAACCGTCCCGAGCAACCGCTCGCCATCCAAAGCCACCAACGAAAGCGGGATGCGCGAGCGATCGGTCGCGGTATGCAAGTGCGCGGTCAAAAACTCCAACGTCAAACCGCCGACGACATCCACCCAGAACTCGCGATAGATCATCTCTGCCACCGCGGGCAGATGGTGTGGACACTCAAGGAGGTGACAGATGCGAACGGTCATGGAGCGAGCATTCTGCTAAGGCACGCTCAGAAACACAAGCAGTTCGCGGCGGCGAACGTTGACCGTGAAGAGCGTTTACAAGCCATCGCGAAGCGATCAAGATTTGGTTCGACGGGGTCCCCGTGCATTCGACCCCGAGGAGCGGAGCAACGGGCGGTCCAAGCGGCACTGCATCGCACTTACCGACGCGTTAGCGTCGCGTCCGTGCGATGTCCAGTGTCGCCCGCCCGTTGCGAGCACCGCAGGATCAGGTCGAAAACGTAGCGGCGCAGGCGCGAGGCTTCAGTGCAGGCTAACTTGCGTAGCAAGTTAAGCGAAGCGGGCCGAAACTAATGTCGGGGTCGCCTTTTTGGGTTACCTTTTTGGCGAAGCAAAAAGGTGACTGG
>JAKPSO010000523.1 GCA_029571495.1 Pseudomonadota bacterium | reverse complement strand
TGGCTCAAAGCCGCGCATGTGGCCGAGAGCTTCAACGTGTCGATCTGCCCGCATTTCTTGATGGAGCTGCATGTCAGTCTGTGTGCTGCCGTGCCAAACGCGCCGTGGGTCGAGTACATCCCACAGCTCGATTCGATCGCTACGCGCGGTATGGCGCGTGATGGCGGTTTGGCACTACCCTCCGACGCGCCAGGGCTGGGCATCGCTTGGGATTGGGTCGCAATAGAGCGTTTGGCGGTACGGCGCGCCGTGATCGCGACTTAGCAGACGACAGTTCGTTACAGCGGCGAATCAACGTCGATGAACTGATACGCGACACCAAACTGCTTGGCCACGTGCGCCCCGAGCGCGGCCACACCGTCGCATTCTGTGGCGTGGTGGCCGGCCGCGATCAGCGCCACGTCGGATTCACGCGCTTCATGAATGTGATGCTCGGCGATCTCGCCCGTGATGAAGGCGTCCGCGCCCGCTTCAATAGCCTCGCGCAGCATCGATCCACCAGCACCCGTGCACCACGCGATCTTCTTCACGAGTCGCTGCGAGCTCGCGTACAGCGTCACGCGGCGCCCGTAATGCCGCGCGCAGTATGCCGCTAACACGGTCGATTTCACCGCGACGCCTACACCGAGCTGGCCCAGGCTGATGAGGCCGTTGTCTCCAGCACTCTCAGTTGCCGTGAGGCCCAGACGACGCCCTAGGCGCGCGTTGTTACCGACCTCCGGGTGCACGTCCAGCGGGAGGTGGTAGGCGTACAAATTGATGTTGGCGGCAAGAAGCGTTGCGATGCGCTCGCGGTGATAACCGACGAGCCGGGGATCATCACCCCGCCAAAAGAGGCCATGGTGGACAAAAATGGCGTCGGCACCGACGGCGATAGCAGCGTCAATGAGCGCCTTGTTTGCCGTCACCCCCGCCACCACATAGGAAACGGTGGACTTGCCACTTACCTGCAGGCCGTTGTACGCGGCATCTTTGAACGCACGAATATCGAGATAGCCGTTAAGATGCTGGGTCAAGGTGTCGCGGTCACAGGCGCGGCCAAGCGCAGACCGCGTGGGTATGCCCGCTCCGGCCTCAGCCTCTTGCATAGAATTTGGATGATCAACGCTTCGCAATGTCTACCCCGACTGATCGATCAGTACGTTCCAGCGCATCGCTTGCGAATGTCAGCGGGCTCATCGCTGGAGCTCTGCGCACAACAACGCGATACGGCAAATCACCGGTCGCACTACCGTCACCTCAAGCACTCATCCCGCCCTCTTTTATGAAAGCAGCCCCCGAATCATGCTGAATCGATTATGGCTCGTTTTTGCCCAAGTGTGCACGGTCTCCGTCGCGATTTTCTTCACGATCAGCACATTGCGCCCTGAGTGGCTTTCTCGCAACAACGCGGCCCCGGTAGCCGCGACGCCTAGCGCGACGGCCACCGTCGTACCCGCTTCTGTCAGCGCGCCCGCACCGCGCGTAACCGGCACGCACGCCAATAGCTTCAGCGATGCGGCCAAACGCGCGCTGCCCTCGGTCGTGAAGATCGCGACCAGCGCGCAGCGCAAGGTTCGCAACCCGCTCACCGAAGACCCGACGTTCCAGCGCTTCTTCGGTCGCGGCCGTGAAGACACGCAACAGCTCCTCGGCGAAGGCTCGGGCGTGATCGTGCGCGCTGACGGCTACATCCTGACCAACAATCACGTCGTCGAAGGCGCGCAGCAAATTCAAGTCGAACTCACCGACAAACGATTGCTCCCGGCACGCGTGATCGGTACCGATCCCGACACCGATCTTGCGGTTATCAAGATCGAAGGCGCGGACTTCCCGGCGGTCGCGTTTGGCGATTCGCAGGCTTTGCAAGTGGCTGACGTGGTGCTCGCCATTGGCAACCCGTTTGGCGTCTTCGGCAACACGGTGACGATGGGGATCGTGAGCGCCTTGGGCCGCACGCAGGTGTCCGACGCCAACCCGTTCGAGTCGTTCATTCAAACCGACGCCGCGATCAACCAAGGCAATTCCGGCGGCGCGTTGGTGAACGCGACCGGCGAACTCATTGGCATCAACAGCAGCATCTTCACACGCACCGGTGATTTTTCGGGCATTGGATTTGCCATCCCTACGGCCCTCGCGCGTCCGATCATGGAGCAGTTGATTGCGACCGGCGAAGTTAAGCGCGGTTACCTCGGCGTGAACCTCGGCGCCGTTACACCAGAAATTGCAAAGGCGCTTGCGCTGAAAGACCTAGGCGGCGCATTCGTCGCAGCGGTGCTCGATGGCGCGCCGGGCAGCCGTGCAGGCCTTCGGGTGAACGATGTGATTGTGGAGATCAATGGCCGCCCGACGCCTGATCGTACGGATGCGGTGAATCTCATCGCGATGACCGCGCCCGATCAAACGATTCCGCTAAAAGTTTTGCGCGAAGGGCAACCCGTCGAACTGCGCGTCACGCTCGGCAAGCGTCCGCCGACAAGGCGGCAATAGCGCCAGGCGAATCCGGAGATTGCTCGCGCAGCTACGTAGACGCCGCGTCTTCGCTCGCGCGGGTGCGTGGCGTGATGAAACGGCTGACAAATATTCCCAGCTCGTAGAGCACCACGAGTGGAACCGCAAGGAAGAGCTGTGACAACACGTCGGGCGGCGTTACGACCGCAGCGATTACAAACGCAGCCACAATGAAGTAACCACGAAACTCAGCGAGTTGATTCACCGTCACGATACCTGCGCGCGTCAACACGGCAAGCACTACTGGCGTCTCAAACGTGATGCCAAAGGCGATGAACATCGTGAGCGCGAAGCTCCAATATTTGTCGATGTCGGGCGTCATGTTCACGCCCGTCGGCGTAAAGCCAACGAACGTTCCGAAGATCGACGGGAACACAACGAAGTACGCGAACGCCATGCCGACGAAGAAGAGCACCGTCGAGGACACGATGATGGGCAACGCCATCTTTTTCTCATGTGTGTAGAGGCCCGGTGCAACGAACGCCCACATTTGGTAGAGAACAATCGGCAGCGAAATCAAAAAGCCCGCCATCAGCGTGACTTTGAGCGGAATGAAAAACGTTCCGGTAACGTCCGTTGCAATCATTGACGTACCCGCAGGAAGCACTTTCAGCATGGGCGCAGCAACCCATGCGTAGAGCACTTTCATGCCGGGCCAAATCGTCAACGCAATCGTCACTGCCAAC
>JAKPSO010000498.1 GCA_029571495.1 Pseudomonadota bacterium | reverse complement strand
TGCTCCGCTCCTCGGCGCGGGCTAACGGGGCGTTAAGTTCAAATGGTGATCGCTTCGCGATTGGCTTACGGGAATCGCTCGAGTACGCTATCGCTTTTCGTCCACATCCCAAAGCACCGTATGAGCACTGCAAACTTGACTCAGTTGTCGTTTGCTCACGTAAACGAAGTTACTTTTTTTGACAACGCATCGCCGTTAGCGACCGTGCTCGCTCATTCGGGACTCCACGATTTTTCGCTATGCGCCATTCATTTTGATGTGGAATTTCGCGACACTGCTTACTTCATATTCCGCGTGCCGTCTGGATGGTTCGATCTTGCTGACTCAGGTTGGACTGCCGACTGGCCAAGCGGCTACCTAAAACTATCCGGTGTGCGGAGCTTTAGCGGTGAAAACCTCCGTTCATCCAATTTAGGTCCCGCCCCTGTGCACACCGCCTTGCTGGAGGCCACAGCCGACGGAAATCGACTTTTATTGTTGATGCGCGGTCACACGAATGCTCAGAGCGACGATCCCCGAATAGCTGTGGAATTCGTGGGGGACAGCGTAGTGAAATTTTTCGCTGCAAATGGCACTGAAGTCCAGTGGCCGCAAGCGACTTAGTCCGGAAACTTAACTCCGGTTGCGCGTTAACCCCATCGCGAAGCGATCAAGAACCCGTTCGATGGGGGCCCCGTGTATTCGACCCCGAGGAGCGGAGCAACGGGCGGTCCAAGCGGCACTGCATCGCACTTGCCGACGCGTTAGCGTCGCGTCCGTGCGATGTCCAGTGTCGCCCGCCTGTTGCGAGCACCGCAGCAACTGTGTTCAAAGTCAAGCCTCATGAATGGACTCCTGCCACGGTTTGCCGCTTTTGACCATCGCGTTGAGAATCGTCAACAGCTTTCTCATGCATGCAGTTAATGCAACCTTCTTCGGCTTGCCTGCCTTGAGCAGACGTTGGTAGAACGCCTTGATGGTTGGGTTGTAGCGTGCGCCGCTCAGTACAGCCATATAGAGCGCTTGGCGCACGCTGGCGCGCCCTCCAAAGATTGTGCGCTTGCCACGCATCTTGCCCGAGTCTCGGTTGATCGGCGCAACACCGACTAAGGCGCTGATCTGGCGATGACTCAGTGTGCCCAACTCCGGCAGATCCGCGATCAAGGTGGCGATGGTTCTTCGACCCACCCCTTTGGCGCTGTCGAGCAAGCTCGATACGTCTGCGTAGTGCGCTTTGACGTACTGATCCATGTCTCGGTCAATGTGGGCGAGTTGCTGCGCTAAGGCTTCGATCACCGCCTTCACGCTCGGACGTGCCCTCGGATGCGCCCCCGGTAAGCGATTTCGTTCGGCCACCCACATCCCCACGAGCTGCCGTCGACGCGCCACCAACGCGGCCAGCTCTGTCTGTTCGGCCTCCGGCAGCGCACGCACGTAGCGTTCACGCTACGGGTGACGATCAAGTACGCCTGCTAGTTGCGAGAGGATGTGCGCGTCAATGCGATCAGTCTTGGCCAATTGCCCCATGGCGCGCGCAAAGTCTCGTGCCTGACGTGGGTTGATGACCGCGACGGCGTAGCCTGCACCTTGTAGCGCGCAGGCCATCATGGCCTCTAAGCCGCCGGTGGCCTCCATCACCACCAGCGCTACTCGTTCACCCTTGAGCCGCTCCAGCAGTGCCTCCACGCCTTCGCTGTCGTTACTGAGCGCAATGGTCGGCAGATGACTGCCCAACGAGACTTCAACGCTTTGCTTGGCAACGTCAATGCCTACCAGCAACTCAAGCGGTTGCATCGTAGGTTGTTCAGAGTTTGGCAAGCTAGTCATAACCCCTCCTTGCAAATGCGAACTACACCAGTGTGCGTTCCTACAACTGTTCGGGTTTCAAACCAGCGGCTTGGCATGTGCGCCGTTTGCTCCGGTACGGGATGATGAGCCCAAGGAAAAGTCAGGCTACACGTGCCTTGCCAAACCAGTTCAACACCAACATCGTCTAACAATTCCCGATGCGGTTCAAGATACAAGGAGACAAGCGGGGTCCGGGGCGAGCTTTTTGGTTACTTTTTGGCGGCGCAAAAAGTAACTCGCCGAAAGGCGAAACGAAGCCGTGGTAAACG
>JAKPSO010000079.1 GCA_029571495.1 Pseudomonadota bacterium | reverse complement strand
CGCGGTGAAATATCCAACGCTTGCCTTGATCAAAGGCTTTTGCATGGGCGGCGGCATGGAACTCGCGATGGCGTGCCGCTATCGCGTCGCCGTCGATGAACCATCGACACGCATGGGCCTGCCCGAAGTCATGCTCGGCATCCTTCCGGCGTGGGGTGGCGTCAAACGCATGCCGCAACTCATCGGTGCGCCTGCGGCGTTTGATCTGATGTTGAGCGGTAAAACGGTAGATGCGAAGAAGGCAAGAATGCTTGGCTTGGTCGACGAGGCCGTGCCGCCGCGCATCATGGGCAACACCGTTACCGGCTTGCTCGCTGCTGCGCCTGCGCCACGCGGGTTGTCGTTCGTGCAGAACTTGATGACCAACGGTTTGGCTCGCGGCTTTGTGGCCTCACAAGCGCGAAAGCAAGTAGCGAAGCGCGCGCGCCGCGAACACTACCCCGCACCGTACGCGATCATCGAGCTCTGGCAGAAGTACAACGGCGACGTACACAAACCGGCCGCGACCGAATCGTGTTCAATGCAGGCGTTGCTGTCGCATTCCACAGCGAAGAATCTCATTCGCGTTTTTGGTCTGCGCGAAAAGCTGAAGGCGCAAGCGAAAGGCATTGGCTTCAAAGCCGCCCATGTTCACGTCGTCGGCGCGGGCGTGATGGGCGGCGATATCGCGGCATGGTGCGCGCTGCGCGGCATCAACGTAACGCTGCAAGATTTGGACGCCGCAAAGATCGCGCCCGCGATTAAACGCGCGGCAGAGATGTTCAAGAAGCGCTTGCGCGACGAGCGCCGCATTCGCGATGCCATGGATCGCCTTCAGCCCGACGTGAGCGGAGACGGTGCGAAGCGCGCCGACGTAATCATCGAAGCCATCGTCGAAAACCTCGCCGTGAAGCAGAAGGTGTTCGCGCAGCTCGAAGCCAAAGCAAAACCCGACGCAATTCTTGCGACCAACACATCGAGCATTCCGCTAGAGCAAATCGCCACCGCGCTCGCCGACCCGACACGTCTCGTGGGCATTCACTTCTTCAACCCCGTCGCGCAAATGATGCTCGTTGAAGTCATCAGCGGCGCGCAAACGAACTCGGACACAGCGAAAAAGGCGACGGCGTTTGTCGACCAAATCGACAAGCTTCCGCTCGCCTGCAAGAGCGCGCCGGGTTTCTGGGTCAATCGCATTCTTGCGCCGTACCTCACCGAAGCGATGCGCTGCCTCGACGAAGGCATCTCGCCAGAAACGCTCGACGAAGCCGCGCTCGCTTTCGGCATGCCGATGGGACCGGTGGAGCTTGCGGACGTCGTCGGGCTTGACGTCTGCGCCGCTGTAGGCCAAGTGGTCGGTGGTGAAGCCGCGCTAAACAACGCACCGAAGAAACTCGCCGCCAAACTCGAAGCGAAAGAACTCGGCAAGAAAACCGGCAAAGGCTTTTACACCTGGGTCAATGGCAAAGCGCAGAAGGGCACAGCCAGTGCGGTGCCTGCGGGTCTCACAGAGCGCCTCATTACACCGATGCTCAACGAAGCGAACAAAGCGCTGGCCGAAGGTGTCGTGGCCAATGACGAACTTGCCGATGCCGGTGCGATTTTCGGCTGCGGCTTCGCGCCATTCACGGGCGGGCCGTTTAACTACCAGCGCTCGGCAGCAGTACAGCCTAAATAATGCGATGCGGTGCGATGTAATAAAGCGTCTGGCCCGGCCCGACATGCTTGCTGGCAGGCGCATTGAGCGTCAATCCATTACCTAACGCATCGTCCGCCACGGCAACGATCGTGGCATTGTGTACGCGCTTGAACTCTGTCATCAGTTCATCGTAGGTTCGAAGCGGCGCGTCGTTCGGCAGGCGTAGGCTGAAGAGCGTGTTGCCGGTCATCACAGAGAGCAAGGCCTGATGAACGCGCGAGCTGCCGGGGTCTTGTGCGGCACGCACCAAACGAGTGGTGTCGTTGCTCACCATCGCCTCCGCGCGCGGGCAGTGAGCCGTGAGCAAATCGGCGAACGCTTGCTGCTGAAAACAGGCGACGAGATGCCCCGATTGGTTGTACGCGGCAGCAGCCAATGCAGCAGCCAAAGTGTCGTTGTCATCATGCCCCAATGCGATGATCGCTGCCGCGCCTTGCGTGCCCGCGCGCAGGTGCAAATCGCGCTCCGACAACGCGCTGTCGCGCACAAATTTCACCACCGTTGGCATCGGATTTTCAATGTCTTTGGTGGAACACACGACGATTTCGCGCTGCGCCGAATCTACATCGTGAGTGATTTCTTCGACCATGCGCTGCGTCCGCAAGCCTTGCCAACCGAGGATCACGATGTGGTTGGTTAGATACGAGTAGTCGGCTTCTCCACACATGCGACGCCTCCAGCGATTGGACAAAAAATGAACAAATTTGGTGATACTGGTGGTGAACAAAACAATGCCACCGGGCATGATCCATAGTGCGGTAAGTAGCCGCCCTTCGGCCGTTTTCGGCGCGATGTCGCCGTAACCGACGGTCGTCACCGTGGTGACGTAGTAATAAAAAAACGCGATGGTTTCAGTAATTTCACCGGTTTCGAAACGCCACATCAACTTGGCTGACACGACGAAGTGCAACACGACGCCAAGCACAAGCGTCCACCACGACAGCCGCGTGAGCTGCGCGTAAAGAATTTTGACGTAATGCGAAAAGTGAGTTGGGCGCATGTTCGGCGTGCATTCTGGCATTGGCGTTCCAGAATGCCAACGACGGTGCCCGCAGCAATGCCAAAATTGGCATATGAAGCTGAAATTTGAAGCGACCAATGAACGCTGAAGCCATTGCGCAACGCGCCATGACGGCGTTGCGGGCTGGCGTGCCGGCGGAGGCTATCGCTTTGCTCGAGTCGGCTCCCGCCGAGTCGCGTAATACGCAGATCGTCCAACGAACGCTCGCGGCGGCGCAGGCTCAGGCGGGCAATTTGTCCGCCGCGCAGACGGCGATTCAGCGCGCGCTCCTCGCGCAACCCGTCGATCCGGCGACCCGGGCGCTCGCTGGTCGAATAGCGCTCGACATGCGGCAACCAGACAACGCATTTCCACAGTTTGAACGGCTGGTGCAAATCGCGCCACAGCAGACCGCGTTCTGGCGCTACCTTTGGCGAGCAACGCATGACGAATTGACCCGAAAGCGCTCGCTCGAACTCGCTCGAGCGCACGGACTAGCGCTGGAGGCAGACGTTTCCATCGCATGGAAAGCCACACAAGCATTTGTCGAAGCCGGGAAACCCCGCGACGCGATTGCATTGGCCGCGAAAACGCTGGACGCTCACCCGCATGACGCAAGCGCGTGGTGGCTTTACGTAAAGCGCGTAGTAGAGCAGTCGCCGCTGAACGCACTGGACGCAATCCAACGTGCTACGCCGCCAATGCAAAGTGCGTTGTCGGCTGACGCGGTTGATGCGGCCTTGGCGCTGCCTGCGCTCTACGTCGACGAGCGCGCGATCACGCAGTGGCGCACGCGTTACGGCGACGGCTTGCGCGCGATCGCCACCGAGCTAGCTGGCGCATCACTAGACGCGCCGGAACGCCTTGATTGCATTCGCCACACGCCATTTGAGCTCGCTTATCACGCGCGCAATGACGTGGGTTTACAGACACAACGCGGCGACTTATTACGTGCTCTTGCGTCGCCGCTCGAGCCCACCGAACCGTTGACGCGACGAACAGGATGCAACTCAACACGTCTTCGCGTTGGCTTCGTTTCGAAACACGTTCGCGATTGCACGGTGGGGCATTACTTCAAGCGCTTCATGACTGATCTGAGCGACGAGCAGATCGAAGTCTTTGTCTACGCCTGCGGCACACGGGACGCGTTCACCGATGACATCGCGCAGCGCGCCGATCATCTGCAATTTTTTGAAGACGCATCGGCTACGCTCAAGCATGTGAGCACGGCCATCGTGCAGGACACGCTCGATGTGTTGATCTATCCTGAAATCGGCATGGAACCATTGATCGAGAAGCTCGCCGCGATGCGCCTTGCACCGTTGCAAGGCGCGTTGTGGGGCCATCCGGTTACGACGGGGCTACCGACGATTGACGTGTTCTTCAGCGCTGCTGCGCTTGAGCCCGAGGGCGCACAAGCGCACTACCGCGAGCGCTTGCAGCTGCTGCCGGGTTTGGGCACGTGCTACCCCGCTCCGCCACCGCCGTCCGCGTTAACGCGTGCGCAGCTTGGCCTGCCCGAAGGCGTGCCGCTCGCAGTGTGCGCGCAGTCGCCGTTCAAATGGAACCCAGAATTTACGCGCGCCGTTGCGCGGAACTTGAGCGCCTCACCTGCGGCGCGGCTGGTTGTGTTCGACGGATCGGCAGTCGGTAGTGGTGAAGTGTTCGACGAGTACCTGGCGTTCCACTTCTCGCAGGTGGGCGTCGACGCGAAGCAAAGCGTGATTCGCCTGCCGCAGCGTTCACGTGCCGATTTCTTGGCGGTGCTCGCCGCGTGCGATGTTGGGCTGGATACGTTTGGTTTTTCGGGTGGCAACACGAGTTTGGACGCGTTTTCGGTTGGACTGCCCATCGTCACGCTGCCCGGTGAATTTATGCGTGGACGGCAGACATTTGCGATGCTCGCGTTAATGTCGTCGACCATCGAGGCGTCGCTGGTGGCTCGCGACGTTGATGACTACGTGCAGATCGCGACGATGTTGCTTACCGACCCAGAAAAGCGGGACGCATTGCGACAAGATATTCGCGCAGCAAATCATCGCCTATTTGACGATGCGAGAGCGGTCGTGGCGTTGCGCGATTGGTTGATGCGTGAAGCGCGGCACACATGAGAAATGCCTCCCCTGCGAAGTAGGGGAGGTGGCGCGAAGCGCCGGTGGGGTCAACACGACACTCATGCGCGAGCGAAGTCCCGAAGTGCAAAGCAACCCCTCCGCCCTGCGGGCACCTCCCCTACTTCGCAGGGGAGGCCGTGGGTGCAGCCGCTTCACGGCTATTTCGTCAAGCGATCAAACGCCTCTTGATATTTCGCGGCAGTGGCGGCGATGACTTCCGGCGTGAGTGTCGGCGCGGGGGCTTTCTTGCCCCACGGCTGGCCGTTGATGCGCACGGCTTCTAGCCAGTCGCGCAGGTATTGTTTGTCGTAGCTTGGCGGGTTTTTGCCTGCGGCGAACGCGGCTTCGTAGCCCTCAATCGGCCAATAGCGCGACGAGTCCGGTGTGAGCACTTCGTCCATCAGCGTCAGCGTGCCGTTTTCGTCGAGACCGAATTCGAACTTAGTGTCGGCGATGATGATGCCGCGCGTGAGCGCGTAGTCGGCTGCGCGCGTGTAGAGCGCGATGGCCGCGTCGCGCACTTTCACCGCGAGTGGTTCGCCGATGATTTCGACCATGCGCGCAAACGAAATGTTCTCGTCGTGCTCGCCCATTTCGGCCTTTGTCGCGGGCGTGAAAATGGGCGCGGGCAGCTTGCTCGCGTTCTTGAGCCCCGCAGGCAGTGGCACGCCACACACCGACTGCGACGCTTGATATTCAACCCAACCCGAACCCGCGAGATAGCCGCGCACCACCGCCTCAACCGGCAACGGTTTCAGGCGCTTAACGAGCATCGAGCGGCCTACGACTTGCGGCGCTTCGGCGGCCGTTACCGCGCTTTCCGGCGCATCGCCCGTCAAGTGATTCGGCACGATACCGGTGAGTTTGTCGAACCAAAAAAGCGCCATCTGCGTGAGTAGCGCCCCCTTGCCCGTGATCGGCTCATCCATGATCACGTCGAACGCGCTGATGCGATCCGACGCCACCATCAAAATGCGGTCACTGCCCACGGCGTAGTTGTCGCGCACCTTGCCGCGCGCGAGAAGGGGGAGAGAGGTGATGGCGGAGGTGTGGACGGTGGTCATGTTTGGCGGTGGTTCCTGCGCGTGCGGCGAACGGAAGGATTTGTGTAGAGTTCGCGAAGTGCAAATTATCGCCCGCTGCAGCGCGCGAGCAGAAATAAGGGGGCGCGCGCATTTTCACTGACGCATGGTCGCTTGCGACGCCTCGCCTTGATCTACGCCGTGCGCAGCCGGGCGATGCGGTGGCCATCGCGGAGTTTTGGCGAGACCCGATGGTCCGAGCGTTTTTGGGCGGCGAGATAGCTCATGCCGAAGCGCTCAGACGCGTTGACGCGCGCATCGCGGCGGGCGACCTGTTAGCCGTTCGCCTTCTAGGTGACACGCGCATCGTCGGCGCGGTCAGTGTTGGCAACACCCGCGACCGTCGGCTGGAGCTTGCCTATCTATTCGCTGCGGACACCTGGCGGAAGGGCTACGCGACGGAATCGATTCACAGTTTGATCGGCGCGTTACGAATGGAGCACGGGGGCGCTCAATTGTTTGCAACAACACAAGCAGCAAACGTTGCGTCGCGGCGTCTGTTGGCGCGCCTTGGCTTTTCGGAAGGGCCGCAGTTCGTTGAGTTCGGTGAGGAGCAGATCATGTTCAGTCTCACCCTGTGAGTAGCGAGTAAGCTGGGTTCACAACCAAGCGTGTTTACAGCTTTTTAATTGCAACGACTGTAGCACGGTCGTTACAGCCACTTTTTTACACATGTCGACTTAACAGAAAATTGGCCACTATGCGCTAATTTACGGTGCATTGCGCGAAAAAGCCAAAACTCTACCTCCCAGACGCACTCATCCTAAGTTCCAGCCGCTTGCTCCACCACGACAGCGGGAAACACAGCGCGAAATAAAAGAGCGCGACGAAGCTGTAGACGAGGAACGGCTGGAAAGTGGCGTTGGCGATCATGCCGCCGGTTTTGGTGATTTCTACGAAGCCGATGATCGAGGCGAGCGCGGTGCCTTTGATCACTTGCACCATGAAGCCGACGGTCGGCGCGATGGCGATGCGCGAGGCTTGCGGCAACACGATGAGGCGCAATTGCTGCGCGAACGACAGGCCGAGGCTCTTCGCCGCTTCCCATTGTCCCTTCGGCACTGCGTCCACGCAGCCGCGCCAAATCTCCGCGAGGTAGGCGCTCGAATACAACGTGAGGCACACCGACGCCGCGATCCACGGCGACACACTCACGCCGAGCGCGGCGATACCGAAGAACGCGAGAAAGAGTTGGATCAGTAGC
>JAKPSO010000488.1 GCA_029571495.1 Pseudomonadota bacterium | reverse complement strand
TGCGCACCCGTCCTCGCTCTTGCTTTGCCGCGCTCATGTCGGCGGCATTCGCGTCGTGCCTGTGCTCGACCGTAGCCTCGATGGAGCGAAGCGCAATCGAGGACGCCACGGTTTCCAAGCAGGGGACCCTCGATTCCGCGTCGCTGCATCGAGGCTACGAGCAGCGTGACGTTGCGCGCATCGACCGTCTGCGGATGCACGCCGATGCGGGGCGTGACGAGGGCGCGCTGACGGCGCTTTTGACCGATGCGCTAAACGGCAGCGTCGAGGCGCAGCGTTCAGTAGGCGAAGCGTTGTTGCGGCGCGCCGACGATGATGCGGTGAAGCAGGGCTTGGCGTGGTTGGGCATCGCAGCGCAACAAGGCGATCAACGCGCGATGCTCGCGCTTGGCAAGGCGTGGCTTTTCGGCACGCGCGGCAATGCGCCGGACACGGCGAAAGCCCGCGCCTGGCTCGAGCGTATCGATGCGCAGAACCCACAGGCGTCGTACTACCTCGGTCTCATTGATCGAGGCGACACGAGCGCACCGAGCAACGCCGCAAGCGCAATGAAGCGTTTTCGGTTCGCAGCCGACCGCGGCATTCCCGAAGCGATGTATTTGCTTGGCAACGGCTACGCGCACGGTGAAGGCGTCGACCACGACCCGAGAGAAGCGATGCGCTGGTACATGCGCGCGGCCTACCTTGACCATCCGCAAGCCATTCAGGAACTTGCGTACGCGTTCGCGCGCGGCGACACGCTGCTCCCACAAAGCGATCTACAGGCCGCCAACATGCGCGCGGCCATCGAGCACGCGTTGCGGCACCCGAAGGCTGCGCCATAGGTGTAGGCGCGGACTTGGCCGCGCTCTTCGTGGCACAAAGCGACGCCAGGTCGTCGCCTACCATGCGTGAGACGCGCCCGCTTACCGCGTAAGGCCGAGCTGAAATATCCCTGTCACAAATCCTTGCCAAACTTCCGGATGTAGAAAACGAAGGGCCGACCTTCGTGTCCTCCTCCTCTGAGAAGTCACAAAAAGGATTTGAATATGAATTTCTCGACCAAACTGCTTGCGGGCGCTGCGTTGCTCGCCGTTGCGGCGAGCGCATCCGCCCAAACCACGATTACTGGTGCAGGCGCGACGTTCCCGTTCCCCATTTACGCAAAGTGGGCTGACGAATACAAAAAGGCCACGGGCGTGGCGATGAACTACCAGTCCATCGGCTCCGGTGGTGGCATCAAACAGATTCAGTCTAAGACCGTCGATTTCGGTGCCTCTGACATGCCACTCGCCGCCGACGCGCTTGCGAAAGACGGCCTCGTGCAGTTCCCCGCGATCATTGGCGGTGTAGTGCCCGTGACCAATCTTGACGCAGTGAAGCCAGGCGAATTGCGCCTGACGGGTACTGTGCTCGCCGACATTTTCCTCGGCAAAGTCAAAGTGTGGAACGACAAAGCGATTACCGATTTGAACCCCGGCGTGAAGCTGGACGCCACGCCGATCACCGTAGTCCGTCGCTCTGATGGCTCCGGCACCATGTTCGTGTTTGTCGATTACCTTTCGAAAGTCTCGCCCGAGTGGAAGAGCAAAGTTGGCGTCGGCACCGCTGTGTCGTGGCCGGAAGGCGTGGGCGGAAAAGGTAACGAAGGCGTGGCGCAGTATGTGCAGCGCATCAAGGGCGCGATTGGCTACGTTGAGTACGCCTACGCCAAGAAGAACAAGCTCGACCACATCGCGCTCAAGAACAAAGACGGCCAATTCGTGCAACCTGAAGAAGCCTCCTTTGCAGCTGCGTCTGCGGGTGCCGACTGGAAAAACACGGCTGGCATGGGCGTGATCCTCACCGATCAATCGGGCGCAAAGAGCTGGCCGATGACGAGCGCTTCGTTCATCCTGATGCACGCGAAGTCGCCGAAGCCTGAAGCCTCACGTGAAGTGCTGAAGTTCTTCGATTGGGCATTCAAGAGTGGGCAAAAGTCTGCGCTGGAGCTTGATTACGTACCGCTGCCCGCAGCTACCGTAACGCTTATTGGTGCCGAATGGAAAAAGATTTCTGACGCAAACGGTAAAGCCGTTTTCTAAGCAGACATCGAGAGCGGCGCGCGGGTCACAAGCCAGCGCGCCACGCTCTTTTGACTGCGCACTCAGATCGTAGTGCGTAGTCAAAAGAGCCGGAGAAAAAAATGACCGCGGAAACAGGGAACCTATCCAAGAGCAATAGTTTTGCTCTTCAAGATAAATTATTCGAAGGCACGACAAGGTTCTT
>JAKPSO010000459.1 GCA_029571495.1 Pseudomonadota bacterium | reverse complement strand
ATCTTTGTATTCAAAATCTGGTGCTCATCCCCTTCCGCGCGTTTTTTCGCACGGCGAATGAGCGTAGCGCGCAAGCAAGTGGTCGCGTGCTGCTCCTCCAGCATGGCTACGTCAACAACGGTGCGGTGTGGTACTTCACGGCTCGTGCGCTGGAGCGTGCGGGATATCGTGTGTTCACGATGGATCAGCCCGTTTTCGCGTCGATTGACACTATGGGTGCGCTGCTAGCTAAGCGTGTTGATGAAGTGCTCGCCATCACGGGAGAACCGAAGCTCGCGCTCGTCGCGCACAGCATGGGCGGGCTCGTGTGCCGCGCCTACCTCCGGCAATTCGGTGGCGATAAGGTTAGCCAACTCATCACGCTCGGTTCACCGCACCACGGCACCTTTCACGCGTACGTAGCGAGCGGCACCAATGGCAAGCAAATGCGACTTGGCAACGCGTGGTTGGCGGCACTATGTGAATCCACGGTTCCTGTACCTTTCACGAGCATCTACAGCGCGCATGACACTATCATCGCGCCGCAGACGTCCTCCATCATGCCGGAGGCGACTAATGTCAAATTGGTCGGGGTTGGGCACGTCAGCATGCCTAGCGGCGTGCTCGCGAGGCGGGCGATCGTTCAGGCGCTTTCGCCGACCTAACCTAAAGATCGCGGCTTCAGGTGCTGCAGATTTATCGCCACCGGCGTATGCTGCGTTGTAGGACAAGCGCATCGCCCAAGATGGCTTGACCGTGTGCAAAGGTGCATCGCATGAACTCGCAATTTCAAATTGAATTTCTCGGCGCAACGGGTACCGTCACTGGCTCGAAATACTTGCTGCACGTGGGGGCACATCGCGTGCTTGTCGATTGCGGTTTGTTTCAAGGGTACAAGCAGTTGCGCCTCAAGAACTGGGCGCCACCTCCATTCTCGCCAACTGGAGTTGACGCGGTACTTCTAACGCACGCCCATATTGATCACAGCGGCTATTTGCCAGCGCTAGTGAAAAACGGCTTTCACCGCAAGGTGTTTTGCTCGCGTGCGACGCGCGAACTGGCAGAAATTCTTCTCCTTGACGCGGCTCATCTGCAGGAAGAAGAGGCCAACTTCGCTAACAAAAATCGCTTCAGCCGCCACCAACCTGCGTTGCCGTTGTTTACGACCGAGGACGCTCAGGCCGCGATTCGCCTGTTGCATGGGGTGAACTACAACCTCGCCGTTTCCGCCGCGCCGGGCGTCTCCGCTACGTGGCGACCGAACGGGCACATGATCGGCTCGGCAAGTATTCAAGTCAACGCGGGTGGACGCAGCATCGTGTTCTCCGGCGACGTGGGGCGTCCCAACGATCCGCTAATGCGCTCGCCGACACCGATTGAGGCCGCCGATTACTTGGTGCTGGAATCGACGTACGGCAATCGTCGCCACCCCGAGGACGGCACGCTGGACGCCCTGCGCGAAGTCATCAATCGCACGGTTGCCCGCCACGGTAGTGTTCTGATTCCGGCGTTTGCGGTAGGTCGAGCACAGACGATCTTGTATTACCTCTACCAGCTCACGTTGCGTAACGAGTTGCCTGACGTTCCGATCTACATCAACAGCCCAATGGCTATTGACGCGACCGAGATCTACCGCGAGTTCGCGAGCGAACATCGGTTGTCGGAACAAGACTACGCAGCGATGTGTCGGCTCGCGAAATTCGTGCGCACACCCGAGGAATCACGCGCACTTGTGGCCAATTCGAAACCGATGATTGTCATTTCCGCGAGCGGAATGGCCACTGGCGGGCGTGTCCTGCATCACCTCGAAGTGATGGCCCCCGAGGGGCGCAATACCATTCTGTTTGCTGGCTTCCAATCCGGCGGCACGCGCGGCGCCGCGCTCGTATCAGGTACGGACCAAATTAAGATTCACGGGCAATACGTGCCAGTGCGCGCGGAAGTATTGAACATCGAGTCGATGTCGGCGCACGCGGATTATGAGGAGATGCTGCAGTGGCTGTCGCACTTCAAGCGGCCGCCAAAGCACGTGTTCGTTACCCACGGCGAGCCGGCTGCTGCGGACGCGATGCGTAAGCACGTGGTTGAGCGATTGGGGTGGTCGTGCTCGGTACCGGAATATCGCGACGCGGCGCAGCTGGACTGAAGAGCGAGCAAACATAAAAAAAGCCGACCCGAAGGTCGGCTTTTCGCCGAGTGGCTCAGCGTGAATTACTTCAGCTGGTTCGAGATGAGCTTGGTCATTTCGAACATCGACACTTGTGCTTTGCCGAAAATAGCGCGGAGCTTTTCGTCGGCATTGATCATGCGCTTGTTCATAGCGTCTTGCAGTTTGTTCTTCTTGATGTAGTCCCAAACCTTTTTGGTGACTTCGGTGCGCGGAATCGGCGTAGCGCCAACGACAGCAGCGAGAATCGCCGATGGCGTCATGGCTTTCATGAACGCAGCGTTTGGCGTGCGTTTGACGGCTGGTTTCTTGGCGGCCGGTTTCTTTGCTGCTGGTTTTTTCGCTGCGGCTTTAGCGGCTGGCTTCTTCGCGGCCGGTTTTTTTGCGGCGGGTTTAGCGGCTGGCTTCTTAGCTGCGGGTTTTTTGGCCGCTGGTTTAGCTGCTGCTTTCTTCGCTGCGGGTTTGGCCGCTGGTTTCTTAGCTGCGGGTTTCTTGGCTGCTGCCATGGTGTGATTCTCCTGAGATCAATCGATTGCTAAAAACAATGTGTGCACACGTGTGTTTGAACTCGTCTGGTGCGCGCCATGTTTTCGCTCTGACGTGCAATGAAAAGTTCAAGCGCGATTAAAGACCATTTCACGCAGTCTGCATAGCGTAAATCGCATGGTTTTTGCGTGTTGCGGCGCAATAGTTCCCTCTAAGCAACACTTTTTGACAAGGCAACAGCTTTTTGCGCTCTCTGGATAGAAGATGGTCGAATCTGGTCAATTTGTCAGAAAGTCGACTTATGGCACAAACCGCCTGCTAACGGCCGTAGAACAGCCGTTGCAGCCTGAGGCTGTTACCGGAATAATGGGATGGGAAATTTGCAGAAAACGCGACGCAGTCGCGTGGCACCGGCGAACACAGCATTGCGTTCGCGCGCGCTGCTCTCGCGTCGGCGAGAGCAGCGTGGTGCTTGCTAGAAGTGAATGCCGCGCATCAGGTTCGAGAGCGCGACTTGGTCCGGCGATGGCCCGACCACTTCGTTCTTCTTGCCTTTGGCCGCTTCGGAATCGCCGAACATGCGGAAGCTCGTGTTCATCACGATCTGCGCGATGCGTGGCGCGATTGCGTGCAACACTTGCATTGAGGTTCCCAGGCGCGTCGCGATGTTCACTGGCTTGTAGACGATCGCGCGGATGATCATGTCTGCGGCTTCGTCCGGATCCAACGTGGGCACGTTGTTGTAAATCTTCGTCGGCGCGATCATTGGCGTCTTTACCAGTGGCATGTTGATCGTCGTGAAGCTAATGCCGCGATCAGAGTACTCGGAAGCCGCGCAACGTGTCCACGCATCGAGTGCCGCTTTCGAAGCCACGTACGCCGAGAAGCGCGGCGCGTTGGTCAACACGCCAATCGACGAAATGTTGATCACGTGTCCCTTTTTCTTCGCGGTCATACCCGGCAGCAGCCCCATGGTGATGCGCAGCGCGCCGAAATAGTTCACGTCCATCGTGCGCGAGAAATCGTGGAAACGATCGTAGCTCGATTCGAGCGCGCGGCGGATTGAACGTCCGGCATTGTTGACCAAAATATCAACGCCGCCGTGCTTCTCATTAAGCATTTGTACAAACGTAGCGCATCCCGCTTCGTCGGCGACGTCTGCTTGATAGGCCACGATCTTCACGCCTTGCTTCTTGGCGAGCTTCATGGTTTCGTCGATCTTTTCCTGATCACGTCCGCAAACCACGATCGCTTTCGCGGTACCCGCAGCCGCGAGTTTCAGCGCGGTGGCTTGGCCGATACCCGACGTGCCGCCGGTGATCAAAATTACCTTGCCCGTGATTTGGCCTTTCAGCGTGCGATCAATGAACAGGTCGGGATCGAGATTTCGCTCCCAGTAGTCCCAAAGCTTGTACGCATAGGTATCAAGTTCAGGCACAGCGATTTTCGTGCCGTCGAGCGCTTTCAGTGTTTCGCGGCAATCAAAGCGCACCGGGTAATTGATGAACGACAACGTGTCGTCCGGAATGCCCAAGTCTTTCATCACTGCGTGCTTGATGCGACGCACGGGCGGCAGCGCGGATACGCCCTTGATCACGCTTTGCGGGATGAAGCCAAAGAGCGCAGCATTGATGCGCAGCGCCATTTGCGGCGCGTGTGCTGCGCGTGCGAAGATGTTCAACGAATCGCCGATGCGCAGCGGTGCAGGGTCGGTGAGATGGAAGGCTTTCTTGTTGTGCGATTTGTCGGTAGCGTGCGCGATGTGATCTGTCGCATCGACGACGAAATCCACCGGCACCATGTTCATGCGACCGCCCTCAATGCCGATGCCCGGCATCCATGGTGGCAACATTGAGCGCATCTTCTGGATGAGCTTGAAGAAATAGTACGGGCCATCGATCTTGTCGATCTCGCCGGTTTTGCTGTCGCCCAACACCACGCCTGGACGATAGACGCGCCACGGCATCGTCGTGTGCTCGCGAACGTACTTCTCGCTCTCGTGCTTGGTCTGCATGTAAGGGTGATCGAGGTAATCCTTCGCCTCGTCGAACATGTCTTCGCGGAACACGCCTTCGTAGTTGCCCGCCACTGCGATCGAGCTCATGTGATGAAAGAGCCCCGCCTTGATTTCATTCGCCAACGCCACGGCGTGTTGTGTGCCCAGCACATTCGCGGTGTGATTGTCGTCGGCGCTTGCGGTCATGTCGTACACCGCGGCGAGGTGGAAGAAGTGTTTGATCTTCCCTTTCATCTTCGCGCGATCCGCGGGCGACACACCCAGATGTGGCTTTGCCAAATCGCCAACGATGGGGATGCAGCGCTTGGCAGCGTCGTGCCCCCAAAACGCCATCATCTTGTCGACCTTCTTCTTGCTCTCCGCGCGGATCAAAAAGTAGATGGTTGTGTTCTTGCGCCCCAACAATTTTTTGACGAGTCGCTTGCCGATGAATCCGGACGCGCCGGTAACGAAGTAAGTCATGTGGCCTCCTTATTTGCACGATGTGCGACGCCTTGGCGCCTGTTGCGCCAAAAGCTCTCGAACCATTCTAGAGCCAATCTCCTAGGCGTTTGCAGGCTTTCTAGGATGCGTGCTCTATGTGCAATGCATACAGTTCGTCCATCGCAACACTTTCACTTTATTTAGGAGTTCCACATGGTCAAGAAATTCAGCAAAGCCGCCGCCGAAGCCTCTGCAGATTCCAATCTGCTCTCGACGGTCAAAGAGTCCTCCAGCCAAATCTGGTTGGCCGGTCTCGGTGCTTTCGCTAAAGCGCAAGAAGAAGGTAGCAAAGTGTTTGAAGCGCTGGTGAAAGAAGGCGGCGGTCTGCAAAAGAAAATTCGTAGCTTCGCCGACTCGCAAATCAGCGACGCGACCAACGAAGTTTCCGGCAAGATCACCGAAGCCACCGGCAAGGCGGCTGAAGCTTGGGGCCGTCTGGAGTCCGTGTTTGAAGAGCGCGTTGGCCGCGCAGTGAGCAGCCTCGGCGTGCCCACCAAAGCCGACATCGCCAAGCTCACCGCTCGCGTTGAAGCCCTGACCCAACAAGTGCAAAAACTCAACGGCGCGAAAGCCGCTGCACCGAAGGCCGCAAAAGCGGCGCCTGTTGCAAAAGCCGCTGCCAAGCCAGCCGCGAAAAAGCCTGCTGCGCGCAAGGCTGCGAAAAAAGCTGCGTAAGTTTTTCTCTGAAAAGCAAAACGTAGCGCGGCCACTTCGGTGGCCGTTTTTCTATGATCCGCGTTCACGCCTCGCTCTAATCAACACGCCATGACGAAAACCTCTCGTTCGCAGCAACCTCCAATCGCAATCGCCCTCGCTGGCGGTGGTCCGCTGGGGGCGGTGTACGAGGTCGGTGCGCTGGCTGCGTTGCACGAAGCGTTGCCGACGCTCGATTTCGCGAACCTCCATTCGTACGTCGGCGTCAGCGCGGGTTCGTTTGTGGCCGCCGGACTGGCCAACGGCATGACGCCGCACGAACTGGTGCAGTGCTTCATCGAAAACGAAGGCGACGACGGCGATGTGCTGGCCCCGGGCATATTCATGCGGCCCGCGATTCGCGAATTTGCTTCGCGCGCAAGCGCGTTGCCCGGCGCGGTTGTGTCCGCGATCTGGGCCAGCGTGCGTTCGCTGAGCTCGAATCGCATGCTTTCGGAAATGCAGCATTTGGCCGCAGTGATTCCGGCTGGCTTGTTCGACAATCGTCCAATCGAAAACGCCGTGCGCACGCTGTTGTCGAAGCCCGGTCGCACGAATGATTTTCGTGAGCTGAAAGCGCGGCTGTTCGTCATCGCAACCGACCTTGATTCGGGCGAGACGACTGAATTCGGTTCTCCCGCGATGAACCACGTGCCAATCTCGCAGGCTGTGCAAGCAAGCGCTGCGTTGCCCGGGTTGTATCCACCGGTCAAAGTCGGCGCGCGCTTTTATGTGGACGGAGCACTCAATAAGACGGTGCACGCCTCGTGCGCGATGGACGCCGGCGCGAAGCTTGTGATTTGTGTGAATCCACTCGTTCCGTTCGACAGCACGATGGCGCACCGCGCCCAGTCGCACCTTGCCGTACGAGGGCTGCCCACGGTGCTCTCGCAAACCTTCCGCGCGCTCATCCATTCGCGCCTAGGCATTGGCATTAAGGCTTACGAAACCAAGTATCCCGACGCCAAGATCATTCTCTTGGAGCCGTCGCGCGGCGACGCCGATTTGTTCTTCTCGAATTTGTTTAGCTACTCCAATCGTCGTCGCCTCGCTGAGCACGCTTATCAGCGCACTCGCGCGCAGCTACTTGAACGTGCGGACATCATCGGGCCTGAGTTCGCCGAGTACGGTGTCAAGCTCAACATCAGCGCGCTCAAGGACCCGGACCGCAAGCTCCTGCCCACTGCGCGCCGTGCGGCACGTGGCGGTGCGGGCGCTGCGATGTCGAGCCTCACAGACGCGTTGGACGAACTTGAGGTGGCGCTGCTGCGCTAGCAGTCCCCACGCGTAGTTTGACGGTATGGCTTTTTAGGCCTAGCGACCGGCCCATGGTCATTATCGGCCAAAATTACGCATAGTCGACAAGTATTCATTTGCGCACGAAACGACCACCCGGTGGTCGTTAGAGCGAAAAAGCTGTTAGCACTACTCTAATTCAGTTGCGCGCTGTCCGCAGTTCCTCCACAATGGGCGCAGAGGAAGACAAACCCCATGGAACGCAAAGCCCCCCGCCGCACCAAAGAGCGCATTCTCGAAGTGTCGCTTGCGATGTTCAATTCGTTCGGTGAACCGAACGTCACGACCAACGCCATCGCCGACGAAATGAACATTTCGCCCGGCAACCTCTACTACCACTACCGCAGCAAAGACGAAATCGTCACCAAGATTTTTGGTCAGTTCGAGCGCGAGCTTGATGAGCTCTTCGCGATGGGCAAGGACCGCGCGGCGAACGTTGAAGACACGTGGTTTTGGTTGCATCTGCTGTTTGAAAAAATCTGGAAGTACCGTTTCATCTACCGCGATTTGAACCATCTGCTTTCGAAAAATCGCATCATCGAAACACATTTCAAAACGCTCTTAGAAAATTCGCAGAAGAAGACCGAGCGCCTGATGACTGAGATGCGTTCGATCAACGAACTCAAAGCGACCGACGGCGAGATTCACGCGGTCGCAACCAACCTCGTCATGATCGTCACCTTTTGGCACTCGTACGCTTACGTGATGAACCCGCGCAAGCTTGACGAAGAAAAGGCGATGAACCAGGGCGTGTTTCAAGTCATGGTGCTGCTCGCGCCGTACTTGCAGGGCGACGCCCGATTGTTGTTTGAAAAATTGGC
>JAKPSO010000408.1 GCA_029571495.1 Pseudomonadota bacterium | reverse complement strand
CCAATGGTCGTCCGTGGCTCGCGCTCGAACTCATCGACGGCGAGCGCATCGACACACATTGCACACGCACCAAAGCCTCGCTCGATGCACGCGTCTCGCTCGTGCGACAGGTCGCACGCACGGTCGAATATGCCCATGCGCACGGCGTCATTCACCGCGACCTCAAGCCGGCCAACATCCTCGTGGATCAACACGGTCAAGTAAAGTTGCTGGACTTCGGCATCGCTAAACTCCTGAGTGCCTACACGCCAACTAACAATGAAGGCGCGCTCACACAACTGCATGGCCGCCCGTTCACGCCGGATTACGCAAGCCCAGAGCAGCGCGCAGGTGCGATGATCACCACAGGCACTGACGTCTATGCGCTTGGCGTCATCCTCTACGAGTTGCTCACCGGCGTACGCCCAGCGGTCAAGGGCGGGAATGCGACGTCTGACGCGCGCGCCGTCGCCCCGAGTCGCGCTGCATCGCGCGACAGCACCGCAGGCGTATGCGGGGCAATCCGGCCAGACCTCGACGCCGTCTGCTTGAAGGCACTTCACCCCGATCCGCAACAACGCTATGCCACGGCAAGTGCGCTCGCGGACGACCTAGATCGGTACACGCACAACGAACCGGTAAGCGCACAGCCCGACAGCCAACGCTATCGCATTACGCAATTCGTTCGCCGCAACAAACTCGCGGTCAGCGCGGCTGGAGCGGTCGCGTTGTCGCTCGTTGGTGGCGTGGGTGTGGCGAGTTGGCAAGCGCGGGAGGCGAATTTCCAACGCGGCATTGCGCAATCGCAAGCCGCAAACGCGCTTGCAGCCTCCGAGGATGCACAACGTGAAAAGCGCGCGGCAGAGGCCAGTTCGAAGCGCGCAGAAGCCAGCGCGCTGGTGGCACAACAAGAATCTGAGCGAAGCGCAGAAGCCGCCAAACGCGCGGAGATGGAGAGTGCTCGCGCCCGCGCGTCGGAAGCTGGGCGCGCATTGGAAGCGATAGCCGCTAAGCGCGAGGCCGACAAGGCGACCGCCGTCAAAGATTTTCTGATCCGAATGTTCGAAACTTCGAAAACCGATCAAGCCGACGCAGATAGCAAACGAAACAGCACGCTCGCACAGTTTCTGGTAGATGCCGAGTCGAAATTGCGCGATGCATTTCCGAGTCAACCGCTGATCAAAGAAGAAATGGTGGGCGTCGTCGGTGAACTGCACGAAGAGTTAGGCATGCTCGATTCGGCGCTTCGGCTGCGGCAACAGTTGGTTGACCTGCGCCAGCGTCGCAATGCACCTGCTGACGAGCGCGCCGACGCGTTGGTTCGCTTAGCCGTGGTGTACACCACGCAAGACGACGCAACGGCGGCTGCGGCCACGTTGGCCAGGGCAAAGCTGGCATTGCGCGCGCAGCCGAGCGCCGCGGGGCACGGTGTGCTCGGCGAGGTCCTTGCGCAGGAAGCCTATTCGCAGTCTTGGACCGCCGATGCCAATCCTGACGACGTGAAAGCGAAAGCGCGCGAAGCCATCACGTTGCTAGAAAAACACCGGCCGAAGTCGTCGCTTGTGGTTGTGGCGTACGCGTCTCTCGCCCGCAGCGAAAGAATTCGGCGAAATTTTGTGTTGGAAACGGCGGCCTGGCGCGACGCCGTGCGCGTGAGCGAACAGCTGTCCGGCGCACGCTCACTCTCAGCCTCCGATACGCGCATGGAGCTTAGCCAGAGCTTGTTTCAGCAACAGCGCTACGTGGAAGCCAAGGCGGAGGCTGATACGGTGCGCGCCATAGTGTTGGAGGCTGCCGGTGCCAATACGTTTTCGGCGGCGAACGCGAACCTTTGGGCAGGCAGGTTGGCGGGTTACACCGGCGACTACGCTCAAGCAGTCGCGCTCATTCGAGACGGCATCAAAGTCTACGAAGCTTCGCCTAAACCCGTGCTCGGTAATCTGGAAGCGGGCTACGCTTTTTTGGTTGAAGCGCTGCTCGCCCATGGCGACGTCGCAGCCGCTGCGGAGCCCGCATTGCGTATGGTCAAGCGCGTGCTTCCTACGCCTGCCGATGATCGGAAAAATCGTGCAGGCAATCAGCTTTATTGGTACGGTCAGTACCTAGTGCAAGTCGGAAGATATCGCGACGCAATCGCCCTGTACGAACGCGTACTTGCGTTGCGCGCTCGGCCCGGTTATCCCGACACCGAAAGCACTAAATTTCTGCGCATCGCACTTGCGCAAGCGCGTGTGCGTGCAGGCGACTCGGTGGCCGGTTTGGCCGAATTGAAGTCACTGGCCAGTCAATACACTGATTCCGCCGCCACATCGTCCGCCGCGTTTCGTGCCAAGTGGATTTTCACTCGGCTCGATGGCGATCAGTCCGTGCCTGACCGATTGCGCACGCTCAATGAAATGCTCGCGCGAGCCAAATCGGAAACGACTAGCGCTGCCGGTGCGGCGCAATCGAGACGTGTGGCCGTAGATTTGCGTCGCGCGATCGCTGAACTGATCGTGGGCTCTGCAACCCCAGTCTCGTCGCTCGTGACGTCATCCTTGGCTCGGGAAAACGCACGCGAACTGGTGCTTGCCAGCGAAGCAATGTTCACGCCGACGGCACCACAACTTGCGCACGACCGGTTGGTTTTAGCCATTGTGCTCAGAAGGCAAGGTGACGAAAAGTCGGCGACCGAATTGGCCACTCGCGCAAAATCCGTGCTGACGCGCGATCCAGAAGCTGCCCCGCATTTTCGCGAGCTCATAGCCGTATTTGATGCGTCTGGCGGGCGGTAGTCGTGAGAAGCCTAGCGACACTAAAACAACTGGACGCTGGTGAAACCCAGCATCAAAGCTCGAGCGGCGAGACTGCCTTGAGATCGCGACTCAGCCCGCACATGCAGGCGAAATCAACGCGACAAGTTATTCGGCAAGTACGCGGCGCCTACGCAATACCACCGCGCCAAACGTCAACGTAACGAGCATCGTTACCGCCAACGCGCCATCGCTCAACGTGGGCACACCCGCCACGGTTTGTGTCGCCACCGGCGGCTGCACCGCGCCGACCGGCAGCGTGAACATAGCACCTATGAGGCTGAGCGCGTCTCGCGGACCGGCGACGGGCGTACTTGTCAGCGTGAGCGTGTGAACACTTGAACTCATCACCGAAGTCACGTCGTAGGAGATGTGATCCCACAAACCGCCGTTGGTGACCACGCTTCCGGGACGAACAGGTACCGATGCGCCGTCAAAGTTAACACCGGGACTACGGATCACCGTGCCGTTGAGCGAAAACCCTTCGTCATCGAAACCAGCGCCGGTCTGACCATCGCTCACAATCATCGTCAGCCGCGCGGTGCCCGACGTGTAGTTAATGCCCGACAGCGTCGCGTTCCAACCATCGGCGTCAAACGTGTTGTTGAAGTTTGAGTCGTTACCGAGAAAGAGCACCACGTCTTGGTTGTTGCTGGTATTCCCGTCGTCGTAAAACACGATGAGCGACACGCCGTTCATCGCGGCGCTGGCGTTGTTCACGGCGTTCGTCACTTGATAGGCACCGTTACCCTTCGCGGCGACGAGGTCGGTGACGTCGGCCGCCCACGTGCGTGACTCGGTGTAACCCAGCTCCGACCACTGGTTGTCGTCACTCACACCGAGCAAGGTGCCGACAACCGCATGACCGTCTACGGTGAGTCCGCCGTTTGCGGTACTGCCGGTCGCGGTCGGACCGTGCCACACCAAAATTGCACGCGTCACTACGCCGGGCGTAGTGTTAACGATGCCGCTGACCGTGAGCGTGCCGGACGTGTTGGTGCTGCCGCGCAAGCCACCGAGCCCAAACGTTTTCACGTCAGTATTGGTAACGGTGATGTACGGAAACAAACCGCCGCCTACCGGCGCTAGGGCAGCGAACGTAGGAGCAGATGAGCATGAAAGCGCAATGGTTACAAGGGCAGCGATTCGTGCCAGCCAGTGTGGCAAGGTTGGACGCATGAGTTTCTCCTGAAGAAATAAGTCGGACGTCCCTGAAACGTATTTCTCGTACGATCTTCGCCACTTCCGTAGACTTTTTTTCGTTGGCGTGATTTGCCTGCCGAATGCGTTTCAGAGAACTACGCGGTCCAACCGCGAATTCTGTTCACTCAAGCACACAAGGAGTCATCATGAAGCTCACCCAAGTCGCCTTCACAGCCCTCGCCGTCTTCGCGGCGAACCATGCGGCAGCCCAAAGCTGCACGCCGATTTCGTCTATCCCCGCCAACATCACGGTGTCTGGCCGGTACTGCCTTACGCAATCGGTGAACAGTTCACTCGCGAGTGGCGCTGCGATTTCGGTCAGCGCGTCCAATGTGCAAATTGATTTGCAGGGCTTCACGCTTGACAACACGGCTGCTGGCGCGGCGTCGACCGCGGCGGGCGTCTTTCACAACTCACAATTGCCAGGGTTTGAATTGGCCAACGGCACGCTTCGCGGATTCAATTCCGCGGTCAATGCCGCCGTGTTTGCAAGCAATCCAAACGCTGTCACTCTGCAGGATCTGCGACTTGAATTGTCGCGCGCGATCGGGCTCGTGGTGGTAGGCGACCATTCCATCGTACGTCGCGTAAACGTAAGTCGCGTAGTGCCGCAAGGCGCGCAAACGAGCGCGTTAGCTATCGTCGGCAACGGCAACCGAATTCGCTTCATCGACAACGACATTAGTGACGTCGCTGAAGCCACAGCGGGTGTTGGGAGCGGCATCACCTGCACCAGCTGCAACGGCGCCATCTACGAACAAAATCGCATCACGGGTGGTGCGGGTCTAGGCACATTCCGCGGTATCTTCGCCGGACCCAATTCAATTCTTCGCCGCAATTCCATCAACAACGCCGACGAAGGCATTCGCATGAGCGGCACGGGTTCAAAGTATCAAGACAACCTGACAACGCAGGTGACCACGGCGTTCATCGGTGGCACTGACGCAGGCGGTAATAATTAGCGAGAACTCCTACTCGCTTGCCCAGACACATGCGCGTCATGCACTACACATTTCATCGTTGGTCGCTGGTCGTCGCATCCCTCGCGATCGCGTACTCAGCCTTCGCGCAATCGCCGCCGTCGTCCACGCAGGAGGACGGCCAAGGTGCGCCGCAACTCGCCGCTGATCTCAACGAGGCGATTGCGAAAGTGCCTGTGAAAGTGCAACCGCTTTTCGGCGACGCGCGCAGCGGTGACATGATCGTGACGCACTTTAAGCCCGCGGGCGACGGACCGTTCCCGGCGGTCGTCATGCATCACGGTCGCTCTGGCACCGACCGTGCGAATCCTGGGCGTTGGCGCTACTTGAACGTCGCGCGGTATTGGACGCGGCGCGGCGTGGCGGTGTTCGTACCGACGCGCTTGGGTTATGGCGACACGGGGTTAGAGCCCGATCCTGAAGACACGGGACCCTGCGGTAACAAACGCTACGGCGTCGCTGCAGAAGCGACCAACGTGCAGACGATTGCGGCCATCGAATTTGCGCTCAAACAGCCGTGGGTCGACAAGAACAAAGTGATTGTGATGGGCCAATCGATGGGGGGATTCGCCACAGTCGCAGCGATGGCGAAGAAGCATCCTTCAGTCATCGCGGGCATCAATTTCGTTGGCGGTGGCGGCGGCGATCCGGTTGGCCGCAAAGGCGATCCCTGCTCGGCGTCGCGGATGGGTGAGGTCTTCGCCGACGCTGGCAAGGCTAACGCTGGCGCGACGCCGATGCTGTGGCTCTACGCGGAAAACGACAACTATTGGGGCCCCAACATTCCGCGCAAATGGCATGACGCTTACGTGAGCGCTGGCGGCAAAGCCGAATTCGTTATGTTTCCGCCGGTGGCGCATGACGGCCACACGCTCATCAACAACGGCATGAATTTCTGGCGCCCCGCGCTCGACAAATTCATCGCGCCGTTCGGCATCAAAGCCCCGGCGTCTGAAGCTGCGCCACCGCCGACGACGTTCGCAGCGCTCACAGAAGCAGCCAAAGTGCCGCTGGTCAAATCGGACGTCAAAGAGAACGGCTACAAGCGTTTTCTCAACAGCGACGTGCCGCGCGCATTCGCGATTGGGCCGAAAGGTGAATGGAGCACCCAGAACGGGAACGGCGCCATCAAACGCACGCTGGACCGCTGTGCGCAAATCGCCAAAACGACCTGCAAACTTTACGCCGTGGACGATGCGGTGGTTTGGACGGAGTGAAATGTTTACCGTGTAAATCGTAGTTACAGCTTTTTGGCTCTACCAACCAATCCACAGCCGTTAGTGGCACTTTTTTTGTAATGTCGATATGTCTACGAAATTGACGCCAACGACCTATTGGCGGTCGCTTGAACCAAAAAGCTGTTGAGCACATAACGCGGGCGCCTGACTACACCTGCGCGCCATGCCGCAGCAACCACAGCAAACCGCTCAACGTGAAGAACGACGCGATCGTCGTCACCAGTAGCGCCGCCGCGCTTGACTCCGCCTTGCCGAATCCTTGCGCAATCGTGGTGTAGACGCCCATCATCGGCATCGCCGCGAGCAGCACCGCCGCAGCGCGCAAGTCCGCGTCCACCATGCGCAACCCAAGCGCCGCACACGCCGCGATCATCGCGAACACGAAGAGTGGATGCAGCAGCAATTTGCCGAACGCAAGCGGGGCGGTGCGTGGCCCAAGCCCGCGCAACTCAACGCCGACCAACGTGCCGCCGATGATAAAGAGCGACACCGCCCCGCTCGCCGCTGCGAGCAAGTCCACCGTGCGCGCGATAGGCTTCGGCAACGCCCAGCCCGTAAGCGAAAACAACACGCCCGCCATCAGACCAATCACCAGCGGATTGCGCGTCAAGCGCTGCAACGAATCGCGTACCGCTCGCCAACGCCCGGCCGGATTGCGTCCCTGCTCCGCGATGAACAGCAGCAACGGAATCGCGAGGAGATTCTCAACGAGCATATTGAGCGCCAACGCCACGCCAGCGACCGAAGGCATCGTCAACAACAAAATCGGATAGCCGACAAACCCGCTGTTCGAGCAAGACATACCCATCGTCGAAATCGCGCTCGTCGTCACGTCCTGCCCGCTAATGCGACGCGACCACGCGTAACCGATCGCAATCACAATGAGCGAACCCAGCGCATACGCCACCAAATACGGCACGTTAAAAATCTCAACGATGGGCCGAGTGGAGAGTGCCTTGAACAAAAGCGCGGGCAACGCGAGATTCATCACAAACGTTCCCAGCACACGCATGTCCGTCTTTGCAAACAACCGGCGCCGCGTCATCACGTACCCCATCAAAATGATCAAGTAAATCGGGGTGGTGATGGCGAGGATGTCGAGCATGGGGGAGAGGCGAGTGGGCACGTGCCGAGTCTATCGTGCCCCAACATGCGCATTTTCTATTCACCCCGAAATCCTAGTACAGGACCCAAAAACCAGCCACCGATGCGAGGACGCTAATCGGGAATACTGGATATACAATCATGTGTCTACGGCAATGCAGTCGAAAGCTTTGGCCGTCGCTTTTAGTGCGAGAGCTGACTGTCTCAAATTAATTTGTCCCGCGAGTGCGCATGCATGCAAAATACGATGATGTCCAAAAAGCAAACACGACGCCCCATCGGAATTGACCTCTTCGCCGGGGCAGGTGGCTTGTCTCTTGGATTTGAGCAAGCGGGATTCGACGTCGCCGCAGCCGTCGAAATAGACCCCATTCACTGCGCTACGCACGAACACAATTTCCCGCACACCACCACGATCTGTGCGAGCGTAACCACACTGACGGGGGACGACATTCGTCGGAGAGCGAAGCTAGGTGATACAGAT
>JAKPSO010000443.1 GCA_029571495.1 Pseudomonadota bacterium | reverse complement strand
CGTGCGGCTTCAGGCTGATATAGCAAGCCCCAGAGTTGCGACACCAACGTGCGATCCGACACCGTCGCGTCAATCGCCTTTCCTGTCGCGGGATGCGTCACTGTTACCTTTTTGGGATTGGCTCTCAGGGAGTTCACAACTGCGTCAAATGACGCCAACGCATTCGGATACGCGCCGTCGCAGCCCTTGGACGCAGCGCAAGCGGCAAACACTGCACGCAGCTCCGTTTCTGAGCTCGCCAACGCGTCGTCGGGCAAACGAAGCGTGGTTGGTGCGACGCCGTCGAGCACTGCTGTGCGAATACTTTGTGGGTAGCGTTTCATGTACCGAAGCGCCACACGCGAGCCGTAACTGCCGCCCCAGACGTTGATCTGCGTGTGCTTGAGCGCTTTGCGCACTGATTCCACGTCGTCGATGTAATCGTCGGTGCGATGCAGAGCGGGGTTGCCTTTCAACGTCGCGATGCACTTGGCCCACTCGGCGTTCACCTTGTCCAACGACGCGGCAAACGCTTCGGCCACGGGATCGACTTTGTCCTTGCCTTTCGCTGCGGCGATGTCGCAGGTAAGCGTCTTGCTCTTGCCGGTTCCGCGTTGATCCACCAAGATGATGTCGCGCGTCTTTCGGAGTTCACCCAGCGCCGCGACCAAATTTCCGATGTCACTCGCTGCTTGGCCGGGTCCGCCCGCGAAGAAGTAGACGGGATCGGGTTGTGGATTGCGTGCGAGCGAGCGGATGAACGTTACGTGAATATTGATCGTCGGCGCACCTGGCGTTGCAGCCTTGGCGCGGTCTTCGGGTACGGAGACCATGGCACAACCCACCAGCGAGTCGATGTACTTGATCCGACAGTCGTTGAAGGCGATGTCGGTGGCGGCGGCTGGCACGCGTGCGTTGCACGCGCTCAGTAACGCGGTTCCAAGTAGAAGCAGCGTGGCGAGCACGGCGCGAGTCGTGCCGACGGGTTTCGAGTCAGTGATCATTGCGTAAGCGTAGCAGCGGTGGCCCGCGGTCGGTCACCTTGCGGCTTGCGATGCGGCGCGCACTGCGGCGATAAATCGGTCGCCGACATCGCCACCTAACTGCCGGTCCATGATGTTGCGGATTTCGCCGACGATTTGCCGCATGTCGGATGCGTCGTCACACTCCAAAATCTGAAGTTCGAGCTGCGTTGCGCTGAAGCCGATCATCGAATGTACCGCGTAGAGCACTACCTCACGGATCGCATCCATCTGCGCCGGTGTCGGGCCGGGAAACTCCGCGGGCTTTTGCATGAGCGATGCGCCCGCGTCGTCGACAGATTTGGCGGGCCCAGTGGGTTCGATGAACCCGCGTTGCACCAAATCCTCGATCAACGGCTCGACCTGTGCCCCACGCACGTACGCTGCGATTCGTTCGACGGACGTGATGCCGTCGGTGAGGATCAACACGCGACGCGTTTGCGGATGCAAGCCCGCCGCGTAAGTGCGCATTTCCTCGGCACCGGCGGGCGTTTTCTTGTAGATGAGGTGAAGCGGCACAGCGTTCGGTTGGGGCGGTCAGAGGCAGCGTTAACGTGAAATTGAATTGTGGCTTATCTGCTCACTGACCGCGTAGCACTATCTTTCCAGCAACGTTGACGCTCAACAAGTCAACGTAGGCCGCCGCGCCACCCGAGCCCCAACGCTCCGCGAAGTCTCGATAGTGCCCCGAGAACGGGTTGCCGGACTGGCCCGTTGAATAGATGATGGTGGCCGCATTGGCGTCCGCCTTCGACAGGTCATAGACGGCGCGCATGCTCGCAGCGAATTCGTTGGCGAAGGGGTTGGGCTCCTTCAGGCGGACTTTGCCGACCATCACGCTGTAAGTGTCGCCCGCCGTAGGTGTACGCACTTCAAAGAGCTTCGCCAAAAGCGGTACGTTGGAGAAGGGGCGATGTTCGCTGCGAGCGAAGTGCGCTTCGCTCCAGCGCCACTTCGCTACGTCATTTCCGAACGATTTCGAAAGGTCGTTGAGCGCGGCGTCAAAGGCCGCGTTCACGATGTCGTCGCATGTTTCGGTTTGCGCTGTGCGCTTGTCGTCGCACCAATACGCGTCATTGCGCGAGAGCGCGCCGTTCATCGCGGCACGAAAGTCGCGGCGACCAAAGATCGCGTCGAATCGGTCGGGCCCGATGTCGTCTGCAAAGAGCCTGGCCGCGACTTGGCGCGTCCAAGCCCACTCGACCAACTGTGCGGTTTCAGGTTTCAGCTGGCCGGCGTTTACGACGGTTGTGAACAACGCGTGCTGGGACTTTAACGCGGGCAATCGCGCAAGCAGTGGCCGATCATGCGTGTGCTTCAAGTCGTGCTGAATTTCGCGCAGACTCTGCGCATCGTGCTTCGGTTTCGCGCCGAGTAATTCTTCGATGC
>JAKPSO010000433.1 GCA_029571495.1 Pseudomonadota bacterium | reverse complement strand
GGAAGCGTTTGTGTTTGTTGATCCTCGCGGTATTGCAATACGTGCTCCGCGCGGCGCAGCCAACGGTAGTGCAGCGCGAGTTTCGCGCTTTGCTCGGCCGTCATGCGACCGGTGTTGACGAGTGCTTTGAGCGCAGGAATCGTGGGCTTGATACGCAGCGTGGCGTCGCGGCCCGCACGGATCAGCTGTCTGAGTTGCGACCCAAACTCAAGCTCGCGAATTCCGCCGCGTCCGAGCTTGATGTTGTCGGGCGAATTCTTCTCAGCACGGAGTTGTGTGTGTAGCTCGCGCATGCCCGCCACCGCGTCGAAATCCAAGTAGCGGCGAAAAACGAAAGGCGTCGTGAGCGACGAGAGCTGCGACGCCAGTGGGCCCACGCAGACGCGCGATTTCAACCACGCCAAACGCTCCCACATGCGGCCCTGCGCCACGAAATATTGCTCAAGAAAATCAAGTGACGGCACCATGGGCCCGGCGTCACCATACGGACGCAGCCGCGTGTCGACGCGAAACACAAACTCGCCATCGATCTCCTGATTCAGCGAGCGCGTGATGCGCTTCGCCAGCAAGTTCAGGTTGTCCATCGCGTCGGCTTCGGGTTCGTCGCAGATGAACACGATGTCGATGTCCGACGACGCGTTGAGCTCCTGCGCGCCGAGTTTGCCCATGGCAACGATCGAGAAACCGAATGGCGGCGAGGGCGAGCCGAAAATGTCCACGCTATGGGCCGCCGTAGCCGCTGCGAGCGCAATATCGGCAAAGTCTGACAAGTCGGCGACGAGCGGCTCCAACGGCGTCGCGAAGGCCAGATCCTGAACCAGCGTGCGCAGCATTAACTCTCGGCGCATGCGCCGAAGCTCGGTATCCAGCGTCTGACTGGTCACCGTCGCGAGCGCGGCGCGCCAGTCTGCAAGCGGCGGTCGGGCTCTCGGTGTAGCGCGAACCTGCGCGACGAGCGACGGAAAGTGGCGCGCGACGCGTTGTGCGTAGCGGCTGTAGTTGAACGCTTTGTCTAGTGCCGCAGTCTCATCCATGTCAGGTCAAAAAAACGCTGTCGATACAATCCCCAGAGTATGCAGGAAAACACCGGTTCCGCCGTAGAGCGTGATGCCCCGTCCGCGGCGCCCAAACCGCGCCCCCACTGGGGGCGGCGCTGGACAGGGCACGGTATTCGTTTCACCTTCTGGAGCGTATTCGCGCTCTGCCTGCTGTTCGTGGCGATAGTTGCCGCCACGCGCTTCTGGATTGTTCCCAACGCGGACAGTTTTCGACCGCGTGTTGTGCAAGAGCTTTCGCGCATCACTGGGCAGCGTGTTGTGATTGACGGATTTACCGCGGGTTGGAACGGTTGGTCGCCCGAGTTCAAGATGACGCAGATGCAGATTCTGGACGCTCGCGGTCGTACGCTGCTTCAGCTGCCCGAGGTTGACACTACGCTCTCGTGGCGGTCGTTGATTTTGTTTGAACCGCGATTGAGCGCGCTCACCGTGCGCTCGCCGCGCGTGATCGTGCGTCGCACCGCCGAAAACCAGCTCACGGTGGCTGGCATCGACGTTGATCTCAATAGTCAAGCCGAAGGCGACAGCGGTCTCGCCGAGTGGCTCTTAAAGCAGCGTCTCGTGCAGATTTCCGGCGGCGAGTTGGAGTGGCAAGACGACTGGCGCAAGTTGCCGCCGCTGCGTCTCAAAAACGTGAACATACGTCTGCAAAACAGCGGTAACACGCACAAGCTCGGGATGACGGCTGTGCCACCAAATGAGTTGGCGTCACCGCTTGATTTGCGCTCTGAGTTTTCCGGAAGTGATCTTCGCAAGATCAGCGACTGGGACGGCATGGCGTATCTGCGCACTGACTACGCCAATCTCGGCGCGCTCACGCGCTACTTCCCGTTGCCCGTGCAACTATCAAAAGGCGAGGGCGGCATTCAGGCGTGGTTTGAGTTCGA
>JAKPSO010000429.1 GCA_029571495.1 Pseudomonadota bacterium | reverse complement strand
TCTCTTTTTAGGCTGTAACGACCACCAGGCGGTCGTTACGACCAAAAAGCTGCTCCGGCGAGACGTCTACTGAATCCGATAGGCCGCGTGACACGCAACACATGCCCGCGTGACTTCCGTCAGCGCGGCAAGCGCGGGCTTCGCGTCACCTGTGGCGGCGCTGTTTTGCGCGGCGATCGCGAAGCGGCTGGCACTCCGATGCATGGCAGTGCCAGTGTCTTGCATGCCCTGCGGCATGAATTTCGACACGTCGTGCGCGCCGTGTAATTTGAGCGAACTCATGCCCAACCGGTTTTCCGCAATGTCCGCGGCCTCCGCGTAGCGCTCAGCCGCGAGCGCGCCCTGAATTTCCGACAACGCGAGCAAATGGTCGCGCATGTTCGCGAGCGTTCCGATCCTCATCTCGTCGGGAAATTTCACGAATCGACGGGTGTCCGACGCACTGCCGTGGGTGTGCGCAGTATGGTCGCCCGAAGACGGCGCTTGCGCGCATGCCGCGAGTGCGCATGCGACGGTGAACGTGGACAACGCGGTAAGTGATCTGAAAATCGTTGAGTTCATGGAGCAAACACTAATCGTTCGTTGGCGTTTCGACTAGCACAAGGTGACCCTATGCATATGCGATGGGTCTGCGCGATTCATTTGATATCGCACTGCCCGTCGTGACAGACGCTCGACGCAGCTAGCGCTTGTTTCGCAGCGCGGGCATGCAGGCGATGCAGCACCCACGTCAACGCGCTTGTCACGCCTACCTTTGAGAGCAGCATTCGGTTATTGGCGATCCACGGATAAACCACGCCCCACATCGGTTGTAGCCGCTCTGCACCCCACATCCGCGCGACCAACGCAAAGCCCGATGCGGTGTAGGCCGCAGCGAACACCGGCGCGCCGATGAGCCATTGCCCCGCAGCGTCGCGCGCGTGGATGAGGCGCATCATGGCTTCGCGAGTGTGCCCATCGACTGCCGCGAAGTCCTTTGGCGAACAATCCACGAGTTTCAATTGATCGGCGTGGTCGTATTGCTTGAGCACCGTGACTTCACGCGTGCACAGCGGGCATGAGCTGTCGTAAAAGATGGTGAGCGGATATTGAACGGAAATTTCAGTGTTCATTTTGCGCTGGCCCTGACGTTGGTGACGTTCACGACGTTGAAGAAGCGCTGGATTTTTCCGCCGAGGCGGACGATTTTGATGAGGAGCGACGGCTCAAGTTTGAGCATGTCGTCTGCCCAGCTAGACAGGGACTGCATGAGCGCTTGCGTTTCGCGAATGCGCTTTTGTTGTTCTGCCGCCTCCGATGAGAACGCGGCATCAATTAGTGTCTCGTTCAGCATCGCGAGCGTCGGATCAAATTCGCGCAGTTTGCGTTCGCGCACGATGGTGCGCATGAGTTCCCACACGTCGCTTGACGTTTCAAAGAAATCGCGGCGATCGCCAAGCACATGCGTGATGCGTACCAAATTCCAATTGCCGAGTTCACGCAAACTATTGCTCACGTTGGAACGCGCTACGCCGAGGGCGTCCGCGATGTCTTCGGCCGCCAGCGGCCGCCCGAGCACGAAGAGCAGGGCATGAATCTGCGCCACAGTGCGATTCACGCCCCAGCGCGATCCCATTTCGCCCCAGTGGAGCACGAAGCGTTCTGTGATCGGGGTGAGTGTCATGGCAATTCGGAGAAATTGAGGTTGACTTAATTCTCTTGGTTTCATACATTTCTGTCAATACAGAAATAAAGAAAACAATGAACCAGAGGCAAAACATGAAAGTGCTGGTGTCAGGCGGAAAAGGGTTCATCGGCCGCAACGTCGTGAAGGCGCTGGTGGCGAGAGGTAACCATGTTTCCATCGGAACACGGCATGCACGTGCGGCGTCCAATGGCGCGCTTGCGGAGCGCGAAATCAGGTTGCACACGCGCATCAGAGCCGACGATTGGCACGCCGAAGCCACAGAGTTTGACGTGATCGTGAACTGCGCGGGCATTCTGCGAGCACGCTGGAAAGAAACGTTCGACGCGGTGTATCGCCAAGCGCCGGTTGCCATTGCAACGGCCTGCGCGGAGCACAGCACGCGCTTTGTTCACGTTACAGCGCTGGGGCTTCACGCCTCAGCCAGCAGCGGATTCATCACCGCGAAGCTAGCGGGCGAAATCGGCATTGCGGCGGCAAACCCTGCCGCGTGCATTGTCCGGCCATCGCTGCTGGACGGCCCGGATGGATATGGCGCGCGGTGGTTGCGCCGCGTCGCGCAGTGGCCCGTGCATTTCGTTCCATCGGACGCATTCGGACGGCTCGCGCCATTGGACGTTGGTGAATTGGGTGAAGCGATTGCTGCGCTTTGCGCGTGCGAGGCAAGCGCGTCGCCCGCGAGCGTTGAGCTTGGCGGCGAGCATCGTTTTGCGATGACTGAGTATTTGCACGCGTTGCGGCGCAACCCGAAGCCGGCGATTCGACTGACCGTTCCAGCGTGGCTTGTGCGCTGCGTCGCCCATCTGTTTGATGCGTTGCACGTCACGCCGCTGTCGTGGGGACATCAAGAGCTGATGCGGCGAGACAACGTCCCGTGCGCGGCTGACACATACGCGCTGCGCCGCTGGCTCGGACGTGCGCCGTCGCCCGTCTCGCTGTCGCGAGTTACCGATAAAACCCTCTCGGAAGCGCTGCCCGCAGTGAATTCGGTGTGATGCGCCGGAGATCGCGCTCTGCGTGCGAGTTCAAAGTACCGCAAAATGTGCTGATTCACGCGTTCGTGGTGAGCTTGTCGAACCGTGAACGTGATTCAAACTCACCATTCTGCAAACTCAACTGACCTCTCAGTATGTCCCATAGCCCACCACCCCAACGCGAAATCAGCGATGAGCTTGAACTGCTCAACGAACTCATCCCGCTGAGCGCGCAACGCATCATCGAGCTCGGCTGCGGTGCGGCGAAGTTGGCTGGCAACTTAGTTTCGCGATTCCCAGGTTGTGACTGGACAGGGCTGGACGTCGACATGGTTCAGCACGCTGCCAACTCAAAGACGCCCGCCGCGCGAATGGAATTCGTTGCCGCAGGCGCACAAGCGATCCCGTTTCCGGACGCGACGTTTGATCTCGCGATCATGTTGAAATCGCTGCATCACGTGCCGATGCCGCTTCTAGACGTCGCCCTCGGCGAAGCGTGCCGCGTCTTGCGGCCAAACGGTTTGCTCTACGTGTCCGAGCCCGTCTTTGCCGGAGAACTCAACGAAATCAACCGGCTATTCAACGACGAGGAGTTCGTTCGCGCTGCGGCGCAAGCGGCGCTCGATCGCGCGCTCGAAAGCGGACACTGGACAACTCAGGCCGAAGTTCGCTTTAACATGCCCGTGCACTTCAAAGACGTCGACGACTACATGCGACGCATGCTCGACGTGACCTTCGCAGATCGCTCGTTCGGTGACGACATGCGCCAACAGATTCGCGAACGCTTCGCGCCGCACATGACGGCGACCGGAGCCAGCTTCGCACGACCGATGCATGTGCGCGTGCTGCGCAAAGTCGTAACGTTCGCCTAATCATTTCAATCGTAGGAGACACTATGCCCACCATCAATGTTCAACTCTTCGAAGGCCGCACGCTTGAACAAAAGCGCGCGTTTGTTGAGGCTGTCACCAAGGTCACCGTCGAGACGCTGGGCTGCTCGGTGAATGCCGTTGACATCATTTTTCAAGACGTGAAACGTGAAAACTGGGCGACCGGCGGTCGTTTCGCGAGCGACCCGCCGAAGGCCTGAATTGCATCGTTTTGAGTACAGCTTTTTGGCATTAGCGACCGACGCACGTTCCTCGCGGGCTATTTTCTGCGATTCTCGACTTATCTCCATAAACTGACTACATGGGCCGCGCGTCGGCCGCTGACGCTGAAAAGCTGTCACGCACATGTTTGCTTGCCTGCGACGTAACACTTGGACAGGTGGTCGAGATTGTTGCGGAACTACTACGCCTTCCTACACGGATTAGCCTGAAGTCCGAGTCGACGCATGTCCAAAAAATGGCGACCAATGAGTGAACCGTCGGAATCACGTTTTGGCGATCGCGCGCGCGGGTTATGTCGCCCTTCAGGATGAATCGATGTGCGTGGTCTCAGAGTTTTGTGATTCGCGCGGAATACGACAACCAATGCGGTGTTGCCGTTAAACTGGTCGGCTAATGTCCCGGCTTGAGCTGGGTGAATACTTCGGGGGAATAGATCAATATGACGGGCTACCGCATCATTGCGTTGCTACTGATTGCTGCGGGCTTGACGCTCGTGCCTTGGTACGCGCTGCAAGACAGTTTTTACGCGTTCAAGTGGTTGCGAAACTTCGGGTCGAAGGACCCGGCGCCTGCGCTCATGCAGATCGCCACCTACGGCAAAACGTGGCTCATTCTGTTGCCCGCGCTGTTGTTGGCCACCGTCGGCCTTTATGCGCGTCCCGTAAACGCGAACACGGCCGTGGAAGGCGCCACGCGTACCTGGGGCAAGATGGTCGCGCTCATTGGCGCCGCGGGCGGACTCTTTGTGCTCATGCAAGGTTTCGCCATTGGACCGCAGGGCTACTCGTTCGATTGGTTGAAAGCGAGCATGCCCGCGCTGCAAGGCGGGCAGTTCGGCATGGGCGCAGGCGCACTTCTCGTGGTGTTCGGCTTCGTGCTGATTTGCGCTGATGGCATCGCGACGATGGGATATTTCCGGGGTGATCGGTTTGTCGCGTCGGCGCTTTTGGGCATCGTCGTGCTGGTGATGATGTTCGTGTTCTTCCCGGTGGTTCGCGTGTTGTACGAGGGCTTCATTGACCAAGATCGCAATCTGTCATTGACGATGCTGTTGGAGCGCTTCGCGCAGCAAAAACTGTGGCTATTGACGCCCGCGTGCTTAGTGGGCGGCGCGGATTTTTTTGGCTACGCTGGCTGCGGCGTTGCGTGGAACACGTTGTGGCTCGCGCTGCTGTGCGCCACTGGCACCACATTCATGGGCCTCATGCTCGCGCTCATAGTCACGCGCTCGAACTTTCGCGGCAAGAAGCTGCTGCGCTTGTTGACCGTACTTCCGATCATCACGCCGCCATTTGTCGTCGGCCTGTCGCTCATCATGCTGTTTGGCCGTGCGGGTGTGGTCAATCAAGGCCTCGAAGCCTTGTTCGGTATCCCGCCGAGCCGTTGGATTTATGGCCTTCCCGGTGTGCTCCTTGCGCAGCTCTTCGCATTCACGCCTGTCGCGTTCTTGGTGCTCATCGGTGTCGTTGAAGGCGTGAGTCCAACGCTGGAAGAAGCCAGCCAATCGCTTCACGCAAGTCCGTGGCAGACCTTCCGTAAGGTCACGTTGCCGCTCATGGCTCCGGGCCTAGCGAACGCGTTCCTTGTGGGATTCATCGAATCGATTGCGGACTTCGGTAACCCGGTCGTGCTCGGCGGCAACTTTGGCGTGATGGCGACCGAGATTTATTTCGCGATCGTCGGCGCGCAACTCGATCAGGGCAAGGCGGCCGTCTATTCGTTGATCTTGCTGGCATTCGCGCTCTTCGCGTTTTGGTTGCAGCGTAAAGCGACCGCGAAGAAGAGCTTCGTCACCGTGTCCGGCAAGGGCGACACCGGCTTGCCCAGTCCCTTGCCAATTGGCGTCAAGCGGACCGCGATTGGCGTCGGCGTGCCTTGGCTCGCGCTGACCGTGGTGCTCTACGGCATGAGCGTTTTTGGCGCGTTCGTGAAGGTCTGGGGCCGCGACCACACGTTGACGCTCGATCACTTCATCAAGGCGTTCTCTATCGACTCCGGCCCGAACGGTTGGTTGTTTACCGGCGCAGCCTGGCATTCGCTGCTCAACACGCTGGAGTTTTCGTTGGCGGCGGCACCGATCACGGCGATTGTTGGCATCCTGTCCGCGTACTTGATTGCGCGGACGACCTTCAAAGGCCAGCGCGCATTTGAATTCTTAACGCTGTTGTCCTTCGCGATACCGGGCACGGTCATCGGTGTCGCCTACATCTTCGCGTTTAATGTTCCGCCAATTGAAATCACTGGAACAGGGCTCATCATCGTGCTCTGCTTCGTGTTCCGCAACTTGCCCGTGGGCGTTCGCGGCGGCATTGCCGCACTCTCGCAGCTCGACAAATCGCTCGACGAGGCAAGCACCACGCTCGGCGCGAATGGCGCGACGACCTTCCGCCGCGTGCTGATGCCGCTGATGAAACCCGCCATCGTCGGCGCGTTGATTTACGGCTTTGTACGATCGATGACGACGGTCAGTGCGATCGTGTTCTTGGTCTCGGGCGACACCGAAGTGGCGACGACGTACATCATTGGTCGCGTCGTGAACGGCGACTATGGCGTGGCGATCGCGTATTGCGCCGTGCTGATTTTGATTATGGTGCTGGCGATTGTGTTGGTGCAGTGGCTTGTGGGCACGCGAAAACTCGGACGGCGCGCTGGCGCTGCACCGGGTATCGCGCCTGTCGCGGTGGGAGGGTGATGATGAATTCAGCAACCTCAAACCGTAAGCCAACCCGCGACTTCGCACCTCTTAACATTGATCTTGGAGCCTAATCATGGCCAACACCACACCAGCAACCACCAAAGGCACGCTCGAATTCATCAACGTCGTTAAGGATTACGGCACCGGCGAGCCCGCAGTTAGGGGCATTTCGTTTCGCATCGAAGACGGCGAACTCGTGACGCTTTTGGGGCCGTCGGGCTGCGGAAAAACGACGACACTGCGCATGGTCGCAGGCCTCGAGCTTCCCACCAAGGGGCAGATTCTCCTGGGTGGCAAGGACGTCACCGCGCAGTCGGCGTCGCAGCGCAATGTGTCGCTCGTGTTCCAAAGCTACGCACTGTTTCCGCACATGAGCGTGATGGAAAACGTTTGCTACGGCCCGACGGTACAGGGCATGAAAAAGCCGCAAGCCGAGGCCAAGGCTAACGACGTCATTAAGCTCATCGGGCTGTCGGGCTACGAGAAACGCCTACCGTCCGAACTCTCCGGCGGTCAGCAGCAGCGCGTCGCTATCGCGCGCGCGTTGGTGCTCGAGCCAGCCGTGCTGTTGTTCGACGAGCCATTGTCCAATCTCGACACCAAACTGCGTCGCCACGTGCGCGAGGAAATCCGCGAACTGCAACAGCGCCTGAAGATCACTTGCGTCTACGTGACGCATGACCGCGAAGAGGCGATGGCCGTGTCCGACAAGATCATCGTGATGGACAAGG
>JAKPSO010000420.1 GCA_029571495.1 Pseudomonadota bacterium | reverse complement strand
GAAGAAGTGATTGCGGCTGCGCAGAGCGAAGACATCAAAGCGAAGCTAAAAGTCAACGTTGAGGCGGCCATCGCGAAAGGCATTTTTGGATCACCGTATTTCATCGTCGATGGTGAACCGTTCTGGGGTGCGGATCGTCTCCCCATGATGGAGCGGTGGTTGAAACAAGGTGCGTGGAAATACTAATGAATCCTGAAGCAAGTCTCCCGTTACCGTTCGCCCTGAGCGCAGCGAAGGGTTCGATACTTTCCACCGGTGGCGCTAAATCAAACCCTTCGGCGTTGCCTCAGGGCGAACGGTGCGAGGGATAACGTCATGCCGATAATCGAATCAAAACTCAATCCACGCGACGCCAACGTTGTCGCCTCCACGGCGGCCATGCAAGCGTTGGTGGATGACTTGCGCGCGAAGCACGCCGCTGCGGCGCTCGGCGGTGGTGACGCAGCACGCGCGAAGCACACTGCGCGCGGCAAGCTGCTGCCGCGTGATCGCGTGAAGCAACTCCTCGATCCAGGTTCGCCGTTTCTCGAACTCTCGGCGCTCGCGGCGTTTGAGATGTACAACAACGAGTCACCCGGTGCAGGGATCATCACGGGCGTCGGTCGTGTGAGCGGGCGCGAGTGCGTGATCGTCGCCAACGACGCAACAGTCAAGGGTGGAACGTACTACCCGATGACCGTGAAGAAGCATTTGCGGGCGCAAGAAATTGCGTCGCAAAACCGCATGCCCTGTATTTATCTTGTCGATTCCGGCGGCGCGAATCTGCCGAACCAAGACGAAGTGTTTCCGGATCGCGAACACTTCGGGCGCATCTTCTACAACCAAGCCACGATGAGCGCCGAAGGGATTTCGCAGATCGCCGTTGTGATGGGTTCGTGCACGGCGGGCGGTGCCTACGTGCCCGCGATGAGCGACGAATCGATCATCGTAAAGAATCAAGGCACCATCTTCTTGGCGGGACCGCCACTGGTGAAAGCAGCGACTGGCGAAGTGGTCACGGCCGAAGACTTGGGTGGCGGCGATGTGCACACGCGCCTGTCCGGCGTTGCCGATCAACTCGCGCAAAACGATGCGCACGCATTGGGGCTCGCGCGCCAAGCGGTGGCGAACCTGAACACGGTGAAGCCGGCGCAACTTTCAATGACGGAAAACGTTGAGCCGTTGTTCGATCCGCATGAACTCTACGGCGTAATCCCTACGGACACGCGCAAGCCTTTCGATGTGCGCGAAGTGATTGCACGTATTGTCGATGGCAGCGATTTCGATGAGTTCAAGCCCCGCTACGGCACAACGCTCGTCACCGGGTTCGCACGCATTTACGGCATGCCGGTCGGCATTATCGCGAACAACGGCGTGTTGTTTTCCGAGTCCGCGCTCAAAGGCGCGCATTTCATTGAACTCTGTTGCCAACGAAAAATTCCTCTGGTCTTCTTGCAGAACATCACCGGGTTCATGGTCGGTCGCAAGTACGAAAACGAGGGCATTGCGCGAAACGGCGCGAAGATGGTTACCGCCGTGGCCTGCGCGAGCGTGCCGAAATTTACCGTGATCATTGGTGGAAGTTTTGGTGCCGGCAATTACGGCATGTGTGGCCGCGCGTATTCGCCACGCTTCTTGTGGATGTGGCCGAACGCTCGCATCAGCGTGATGGGTGGCGAACAAGCCGCTAGCGTGCTCTCGACCGTGCGTCGCGACAATATAGAAGCTAAAGGCGGCACATGGCCAAAGGACGAAGAAGAAGCGTTCAAAGCGCCGATTCGCGACAAGTACGAACGCGAAGGCCACCCGTATTACGCCACCGCACGGTTGTGGGACGATGGCATCATCGACCCGGCGGACACCCGCCGCGTGTTAGGTCTCGGCATTTCCGCGAGCTTGAATGCGCCAATACCGGACACGAAGTTTGGCGTGTTTAGGATGTAATGATGAAAACTCTACGCATTGAACGAGACGACCGTGGCGTAGCGCTTTTGGCGCTCAATCGCCCTGAAGTTCACAACGCCTTCGACGAGACGATGATTCGCGAAATCATTGAGGCGTTTCGCGACTTGGGTGCGGACGATGACGTGCGTGTAATCATCATCGCAGCCGAAGGTAAGAGTTTTTGCGCGGGTGCAGATCTCAATTGGATGCGTCGCGCGGCGCAGTACGACGAGGCGAAGAATCGCGAAGACGGCGGCGAGCTCGCGCTAATGCTCAACGCGATTTATGCGTGTCCGAAACCAGTGGTTGCGTGCGTACAAGGTAACGCGTACGGTGGCGGCGTGGGCGTGATCGCCGCGGCCGACATAGCCATTGGCGTGGCCGACGCTCATTTTTCGCTCTCGGAAGTCAAGCTCGGGATCATCCCCGCTGTGATTTCGCCGTACGTGATCGAAGCAATTGGCGCACGTTACGCGCATCGCTACTTCATCACCGCCGAGCGGTTCACCGCCGCAGAGGCGTATCGCATTGGTTTGTTGCATGACATCGCGCCGAGCATCGAAGTTATGGACGACATGATCGCGCAGCTTTGCACGATTTTGCTGGCCAACGGCCCGAAAGCGATTGAGGCGGCGAAGAATTTAATCCAAGCCGTGTCGCAGAAGTCCATCGACGACGAATTGATGGAAGACACGGTGGAACGCATCGCGCAAATTCGCTCCACGCCGGAAGCTAAAGAAGGCATCAGCGCGTTTCTCGAAAAACGCCGACCTGCTTGGGTTAAGGGGTGACTTTTTGACGCAGATTACGCAGATTTAACGCAGATGACCGCAGATTCAAGACTTACCGAGATCGTAATCGGTGCCGCATATGCTGTGCACAACGATCTCGGCGAAGGATTTTTGGAAGCCGTTTACGTGAATGCGTTATCGATCGAGTTGACCTCTTTGAGTGTCAATCACAAGTTAGAAATGCCTCTCTCGGTCTATTACAAAGGGCAACGGGTTGGTGAGTACCGGGCCGATATTGTTGTTGAGGACTGCCTCATACTGGAGATCAAAGCTGTTGCGTCACTCAACCCAGCTCACGAGCAGCAACTCGTCCACTATTTGCACGCAACCCGTATGGGCCTTGGATTGCTAATTAATTTCGGAAAAAGCGTCAATGTCCGACGCAAAGTGCTCTCAAAAAATCTGCGCTAATCTGCGTTAAATCTGCGAAATCTGCGTCTAAAAGAAATGTTCAAAAAAATCTTAATCGCCAACCGTGGCGAAATTGCGGTTCGCGTGGCCCGCACGGCTCGGCGTATGGGTATCCAAACGGTGGCGGTCTATTCCGATGTGGACCGTGACTCGATGCATGTTGCTGCGTGTGACGAAGCGCATTACCTTGGCGGTGCCGCGCCGAAGGATTCGTATTTGCGCGGCGATAAAGTGTTGCAGATCGCCAAACGCACTGGCGCCCAGGCGATTCATCCGGGCTACGGCTTTCTGTCTGAGAACGAAGCCTTTGCGCAGCAGTGCGCAGATGCTGGCATCGTCTTCATCGGACCGCCACCGGCCGCGATCCAAGCGATGGGGCTCAAGGCCGAGTCCAAACGATTGATGGAGAAGGCGCACGTTCCGTTAGTGCCCGGCTATCACGGGAAAGATCAGACGGAAGCGGTGTTGTTGGCTGAAGCGATTCGCATCGGATTTCCAGTGCTCATCAAAGCCAGCGCGGGCGGCGGCGGCAAAGGCATGAAAGTCGCCGAGAGCGAAGGCGAGTTTGTAGCGGCGCTCGCGTCGGCGAAACGCGAAGCGAAGAATTCGTTTGGCGACGACAACGTATTGATCGAACGCTACCTGCAACGCCCACGGCACATCGAAATTCAAGTGTTTGCCGATGAGCTCGGACATTGCGTGTACTTGTTCGAGCGCGATTGCTCGCTGCAGCGTCGTCACCAAAAAGTGATGGAAGAAGCGCCTGCGCCCGGCATGACCGACGCGAGGCGGCGCCAAATGGGCGAGGCGGCGGTGGCTGCTGCGCATGCGGTCGGTTACGTCGGCGCAGGTACGGTCGAGTTCATCGCGGAGCATGACTTCGCGACGTCGGGTCGCTTCTACTTCATGGAGATGAACACGCGCTTGCAGGTGGAACATCCCGTGACAGAAATGATCACCGGGCTTGACCTAGTGGAGTGGCAATTGCGCGTGGCATCCGGCGAGCGGCTGCCCAAGCTACAAGACGAACTCAAAATCAACGGTCACGCGTTCGAAGCGCGCGTGTACGCGGAAAATCCTCGCAACCAGTTCTTGCCTGCGACGGGCCCAATCAACTTGCTGCGCACGCCCGCCGTGAGCGCCGATGTGCGTATCGACACCGGCGTGCGCGAGGGTGACGCCATCACCCCGAACTACGATCCGATGATCGCGAAGCTCATCGTGCATGGCGAAAATCGCGAACAGGCGTTGCAACGGCTGGCGTTGGCGCTGGACGAATACGCGGTGGTCGGCTTTACGAACAACGTCGAGTTCTTGCAGCGCGTAGCGCGGCATCCGGCGTTCGTCGCCGCTGAAATCGACACCGGGTTCATCGCGCGGTACAACGCCGATCTGCTTCCGGCGCTTCCATCGCCGTCCGACGCAGCCCTTGCCGCGTGCGCATTGGTGGAATGGTCAACGGCGCGCGACGCGAGTCGCACGGCGGCCCGTAAAGCCGGTGAAAGCGCTTCGCCGTGGGCGCTTGCTGATGCGTTTTGGCCGAATCAGCCGGAGAATGGCGTTGATTTTGTGTACGCACAAAGCGACGCACGATTTGCAATCAGCGTGGTGCCACGCGGTAATGGTTTCATGCTGACATTGCCTGGCGGCACATCGTGTGCGGCTGCGGAGATTGACGGGGAACACATTACTTTAACGCTTGGCGAGGAACAACGGCGCGCTCGCGTGCTGTGCAGCGGTGCACATCGTGTGGTGCTTCTTGCGGGCGAGCGTTTTGAGTTCGATGCTGTTGACGTGTATGCCCCTCCAGAAACGGACGACGGACACGGCGGCCACCTTACGGCGCCCATGCCGGGTTCCGTGGTCAGTGTGTTGGTTGCCGTCGGTGACGGCGTGAAGAAGGGTCAACCGCTCATCATCATGGAAGCGATGAAGATGGAGCACACCATCGTCGCGCCGATGGATGGCGTAGTTGAGGCAATTTACTTCGCCGCGAAAGAGCAAGTGAAGGAAGGCGCGGAGCTGGTGGCGCTGGTGGAAGCCGTCCCCGTGTAGTCAATCCATGCGGGAGCGGACTCGCCTGCTATCGGCGTTGTCCTTCTGCAAGGTGCGTCTTCCAGTGCTTCTACAACGCATAGCGGCCATCGCGGGCAAGCCCGCCCCCACACGCAGTTAGGTGAAAATCGTCGCATGAAAATTCTCGTTCAATCTACAGGCATCGATGTTGTTCCAGGCATCATCGCCGAGCTCAAGACGCATCAGCCGAGTTGGCAATATTTCGCATGGCCGTCGGATGAACCGTGCGACTATGTCGTTGGCTGGAAGCCGCCAGCGGAACTGTTTGCACGGCAGCCAACACTCAAGGCCGTCATCAATTACGGCGCGGGCGTGGACGCTATATTGGCGATGCATGCGGTGCCAGCGCACATGCCTATCGTTCGCCTCGAAGACGCAGGCATGGCGCAGCAGATGGCGGAGTACGCAATCTATGGCGTAATTCATCATCACCGCCACATGCAGATTTATCACGCGCAACAACGCGCGCGGCACTGGGAGCAACACGAGGATCGCGGCAACGTGCAGCGGCCGACTGTGGGCGTAATGGGATTGGGTGAAATGGGCGGCACCGTTGCAGCGCGACTCTCCGCGTTTGGGTATGCCGTACGCGGTTGGTCGCGCTCGCCGCATGAAATTGAGAACGTTTTGTGCTTTGCCGGGCTTGACGCGTTGCCATCCTTTTTGTCAGGGTGCGATGTGTTGGTGTCGATGCTTCCGTTGACCGATTCGACGCGCGGCATTTTGAACGCTGCAACACTTGCGCTCCTGCCACGCGGTGCTTTTTTGATCAACGCGGGGAGGGGCGGCCATTTGGTCGATTCTGATGTTCTTGCCGCGCTAAAGAGCGGGCAGCTCGGCGGTGCGATGCTTGACGTTTTTCACGTGGAACCGTTGCCGAACGATCACCCTTATTGGACACATCCGAATGTGATCGTGACACCGCACATCGCCGCGACGACGCCTATTCGCGATGCGTGCGCGCAAATCGTGGCGAAAATATCCGCGATGGATCGCGGCGAGACGATTTCTGGAATCGTCGACCCCAACATTGGTTACTAAGAGGACGCTATGAAGTACCCGAAGCACGTCAATCTCGTTGAAGTGGGTCCGCGCGACGGGCTGCAAAACGAGAAGCAGGAGATTCCTGCAGCGATCAAGATTGAGCTCGTGAATCGATTGAGCGACGCGGGTTTTCGCAACGTCGAATCCGGGTCTTTCGTGTCGCCAAAGTGGGTGCCGCAAATGGCCACCTCAGCGGAGGTGATGGCACGCATTACGCGCAAACCAGGCGTGATTTATTCGGTGCTGACACCGAACATGAAAGGCTTCGAAGGCGCTCTAGCCGCGGGCGCGAACGAGGTCGTTATTTTTGGCGCGGCCTCCGAAGCGTTTTCGCAGAAGAACATTAACTGCTCAATCGCCGAGAGCATTGAGCGCTTTCGGCCCGTGGCGGAGGCGGCCAAAGCCAACAACATGCGCGTGCGCGCTGCGGTGTCGTGCGCGCTCGGCTGCCCTTACCAGGGCGAGGTGTCGATCGACTCGGTGGTGGACTGTGTGCGGCGTTTTGCTGATTTGGGATGCGACGATATTGGCGTTGCCGATACGATTGGTGTGGGCACACCTGCTCGCGTTTCTGCGGTGTTTGAGGCCGCAGCGCGTGCCTTTCCTATCGATCAAATTTCCGGGCACTTTCACGACACGTATGGGCAGGCGTGCGCCAACGTGTTGGCCTGCCTTGAGCTGGGCGTGAGTACCTTTGATACGAGCGTGGCTGGTTTGGGCGGGTGCCCGTATGCAAAGGGCGCGACCGGCAACGTTGCGACCGAAGATGTCCTTTATATGCTGCACGGCATGGGTATCAGCACGGGCATTGACCTCGACAAAGTGTGCGACGCCGGGGAGTTCATTTCACACGCGCTCGGACGGGCCCCGCACTCGCGCGTGAATCGGGCTTTGGCGGCGAAGCGCACGGCTTAGTCCGCTGAGCTGCGCCATCGCATGTGGATCGACAGTCATTGCCATCTCGACTCGCCCGAATTCGACGTTGATCGCGACGTAGTTGTCGCCGCCGCGCATGCGGATGGCGTCACAACGATAGTCAATCTACCGGGACACGTTGACCACTTTGATGCGGTGAAACGCACCAGAGCACAATATGGATGCGTAACGGGATATGGCATTCATCCCATGTGGGTTGCCGGACCTTCTGCACGTTCGAAGCGAGATGACATTGCGGTGCTTCGCGACTGGGTAACGCGAGAGCGGCCAGAGTTGATCGGTGAGATAGGGCTTGATTTTTTCGTGCCGAACTTTGACCAGCCCGAACAGGAGTGGTTTTTCTCCGAGCAGCTCAAGATCGCACGAGACTTTGATTTGCCGGTGTCTCTACACGTTCGTCGCAGTCAGGACCATGTGTTGAAACATCTGCGCCGAGTGAAGGTACGCGGCGGCTTTGCACACGCGTTCAATGGCAGCGCGCAGCAGGCAGACGAATTCATCAAACTGGGCTTCTGCCTCGGCTTCGGTGGTACTGCGACGTTTCCCGCTGCGCTTCGGATTCGCGCGCTGCTCAGGGATGTTCCGCTAAAAAATGTCGTGGTCGAGACGGATGCGCCCGATATTCCGCCAAGCTTTTTGGGGCCGATGAGTTCGCGAGCGCGAAACTCACCGGAGTATTTGCCGCGGATCGGAGCGATGCTTGCGGAAGTGCGTGGGCTGTCAGTCGAGGCCTTTGCTGCGGCGACAAGTGCGAATGTCCGCCGCGTTTTGTTTCGCGAGTTGCCCGATGTCCGATAGAGACTCTTTTCCGTTTTTTACGGCGCCAGCTCCAGCGAGAATGGAGACACCTTGCGTCAAGAATTGCACCATCGACGACGAGAGCGGCTTGTGCCGTGGGTGTTTTCGAACGCTTGACGAAATTGCGATGTGGGGTGGTTACTCAGACGACGAACGGCGTGTGATTATGGCGGCACTGCCCAGCCGCGCGCATTTGGCGGCACGTCGGTGAATGTCGTAGCTTCGTTGTATTTAGCGCGGGTTGCGTTACAGCTTTTTGAGTTAAACCACCGCGCTGCAGCGCTTGCTGCCTTATTTTCTCAGAAGTCGACTTGCGTATTTTTCCAGTCGCATGGGCCAACGCGCTGTCGTTTAACGCTAAATGTTGTTGTCGTTTGATTCGCGTTGGCGGGCACATGGAGTTCAAGTTCGAACAAGGCAACCCGAGAGCGGTTTCAAGCACCCCCTTCCAGACGACGATGGCCAGTCTGTTATCGACGCGGACGCGCGTCGTCTCCCGCGACGTCGCTACCGAATCGCTTGCTACTAAATTCTCTCGGCAAGCGTCGTCATCACTTTCGCTGAGGCGCGCATCATGGATTGGATTGGGCGTGGCAATTCCAGCGCCCCGAGCTCGGTGGCCATGCGTGCATGCTGCGCTTCGTCGACCTTCATTTGTTGGACAATCGCGCGGCTTATCCGATCGTTTACTGGAAGGCGGTCCATGTGTGACGCGAGGTGGGCTTCCACCTGCTCCTCGGTCGCTTTCAGGAATCCGAGCGACACACGATCTCCCGCGAGCCCTGCGACCGCGCCAATCGTGAAAGCGCCCGCGTACCAAATGGGGTCCAGCACGCTCGTGCGACCGCCCAAGTCACGCACGCGTTCGCGCGTCCACACAAGGTGATCCAGTTCTTCGTCTGCAGCGTGCGCAAGCTTGGCTTTGAGCTCAATCGAGCGCGATGTAAGCGCCTGCCCTTGATACAAGGCTTGTGCAGCAACCTCCCCGGCGTGATTCACGCGCATCAGCCCGACGGCTCTCGCGCGTTCGGTTTCGGGCAAGTCGTCAACCATCTCTGACGAGGGCGTGCGTTCCGCCGTTTTGACCGTCGGCGTCGAACGCTTCCCGCGCGCCACGCCGGAAAGCGTGCTTAATGCGCGGTCCAATGCAAGTACTAGCGAGTCCATGAGTGGCTTCTGAAAAATTGAAACAAACAAAAAAGGGCGCCGAAGCGCCCTTTCTTTCATCAATACGCGCTCGATTAGAACGTGTGGATGATGCCGATGGCTGGGGTGTTGAGCTTGCCGCCGGTTTCGTTCTTCATAGAAGAGTAGTACGCGTAGAACTGCGTACGCTTCGAGAAGCGATAGTCATAAACCAACGAGATGTGCTTACCGCCACCGTTCGTCCAGTTGCTAACCAACGTTGCAGCCGTAGGAGCGGCGAAGCCAACTGGTGGCGTCCATGCCCACGCTGCGCCGTTGTCACGTTGGCTGTATTGCAGGCCAATGTTGTGAGCGCCGAGCGGAACTTGAACAGCGGTGTCCCAGTACTTCATTTTGAGCGTACCGGTCGAGAGCTTGTAGTTAGCGACTTCGTACGAACCGTCGATGCGCGCTACACCGAAGTTGTAGCGACCGTAGACGCGCAACGCGTTCTGGTCATGCGCGCCAAGACCAACGACGCCAGCGAGACCGCCGAAGTCTTTATGCATCGCATAGGTCAAGCCCGCAGTGACAGGACCAGCTGCGTAGATTGCGGACGTATCCCACAAGCGAGCACGCGGCGACGAAGCTTGCTCTTGAATGAGCGCGTACATCGAACGGATTTTCACCGGGCCAAGTTGTGGCGAGGTGTAGTTGATTGCGTTACCAGCACGCGCATCGAAGTTACCTTGCGATTCGCTGAATGCAACGCCACCACGAGCGTAACCCGTGAACAACTGGTTGAAGCCGAAGCCAGGACCGCCGGAAACGCCGTTGTTACGGTTTTGTGCGCCGGTCGAGCCGATGTTTTGGTGAGCAAGGCCCAGCACGTCGTCGTACGGGGTCAGGCCGTAACCGACCTTGATTTCGCCGAAGCCGCCGCCGATACCAACCCACGCCTCACGGCCCCAGAGAACGGCAGCGCCGTTGCCCGATGGGATAGCAGCCGTCGAAGCTTGTGCGGGAATACCACCGTCGTCGCTGTTGAAGCTGTTTTCCAACAAGAACATGGCGTACAGACCGCCACCGAGTTCTTCGCGACCACGGAAACCGAAGCGCGAAGAGTTCGACGTCATGCGGTTAACGGTTGCGCTGGTTGGCGTTTTGCCGACCGAGTTTGCACCCTGTTCGCCACGATTGGATTCGAGCGAGGTGTTGATGTAGCCGTAAAGCGTGACGTTCGCCGTCTGCGCCTGTGCAGCCGCCGCTGCGCTTGCAACAGCTACTGCGAGAGCGATTTTCGTAAATTTCATGAAATTACCCTTACGTAAATTTGGTGTTGAGCTTAGCGACCTCACACGAGCAGCGATGGCGTGACCACCGCCGCTCTAGTCAGATCGCAGTTACAACGATGCGATTAGAACTTGTGCTTAACACCGAGGCCGAGCAGGCTAGCCGTCATGCCGTTAACACCAGCGGTCGACGTAGCGACGTTACCGTCAGCAACGCAGGTCAGACCTTTGTTCTTACACTGGACGTAAACGCCGTAAAGCTCGGTACGCTTGGACAGATCGTATTCGCCGAGCAAACCGAAGCTCTGCGCTTTGGCGCTGCCCGATTTGTTCTGGGCCAACTGCAGGCCGACGCGCGCAGCGCCGAACGGAACCGTAACGCTACCAACGAGCGGCTTGGTTTTCACGCCAGCTGCCGTTTTGTTCTCGATGTAGGTCAGGCCAGCGTAGGCAACACCGAAGTTGTATGTACCGCCGATGATGAACTGCTTGTCAGATGCGCTAGCAGCTGCATTCTTCTGATCGCTGAAGCCAACGCCCAAGTACAGGGGACCGTTTTTGTATTCAACGTTGCCGCCGAGCGTGCGCGATGCGCTGGTGTTGCCAGAAACTTCACCCATCGACCAAGCCAGCATTGCGGTCAAACCGCCCATGTTCGGCGTTTTGTAGTTAACTTGGTTGTTTTGACGCAGCGTGTTTGCGAAGAAGCCGCCCATGTTCGCAACAGCAGACCAGCCGTTCAGGCAGCCGCCGAAGGAGTCGTCAGAGTTGCACATGACCCAGAAGTTTGGCGAGTAGTCGCGGCCAACTTGCACGGAGCCGAAACCGCCGTTCAAACCAACGTACGCGCGACGACCAAACAACAAGCCGCCTTGACCCAACGAACCGTTGTCGACGTTGAAGCCGTTTTCGAGGTTGAAGAAGGCATTCATGCCGCCGCCCAGATCTTCCGATCCGCGCAGGCCCCAACGCGAGCCGGAGATGCCGCCGGACACGAGGGCCGTGGTGGACACCTTGTTCGCAGCAACAGTCGCCGAGCTACCACGCTCAGAAGCCAAGTAGGAATCGATGATGCCGTACAGCGTTACGTTTGCGGTTTGTGCCGACGCAGCGCCAGCAGCAATTGCGCTCACTGCGAGTGCAACGAGTTTTTTGTTCATAACAGTCTCTCCTCAGATATAGACGGTCAGCACTTAGTTTCTGATTGCAGAAAGCGCTAACAATTTTTCTTCCAACACGAACTCGGAAGCTGGTCTAATTCTGCCAAATTACGGGGATTCATCCAACCTTCATGTCACGAGACGGGCAAAACAACCGACTCGGATTGTTGTCAAATTGCAACAAGCGAAGCGCCACTTGGAGGCGAACGTGACAACCGGCGTCGCGCCGTGCTTCACGCCGCTAACTTACTGATTTATAAAGGTTTTAATGTACTTTTCCGCGCTTGTCGCCCTTGCCTCAGCCGCCGTCGCGGCAGGCATTTGCTTCGCCATGCAGCGGGGATACATTGCGTCGCCAGTGAGTCTCCCTAGCGAGCGCTCACTTCACGGAAAAGCTATCGCCAGGGGCGGAGGCGTGGGAATCGTGGCCGCGATGCTGCTCGGCTGGGTTTGGCTAGGAGCGTCATGGCATCTCGTGGGGGCGCTAGTGGCGCTGTGGGCCATATCGGCATGGGATGACTGGACAGGAGCGCCACCGCTGGCGCGCCTAGCCGTTCAGGCCGTTGCAGCGGGAATCATCACGTACTTTTGGTTGGGATTAGGCCAGCCTATAGTCGCTCTATTTACGACAATTGCGCTTATTTGGGCGACAAATCTCTTTAATTTCATGGATGGCGCGGATGGCATCGCGGCGTCCTCGGCGCTCACCGGCGGAATCGCGCTTGGCACTTTTTTTCTGTTGGTAGGCGGCGATGGCAAGGACATTTCGCAGCACTTTGCGTTTACCGCGAGTGCTTCGTGGGTCGTCGCAGCGGCCTCGCTTGGGTTTCTCGTCTTTAATTTTCCACCCGCCAAAATGTTCATGGGCGATGGTGGATCGACTGTACTAGGGCTCAGTCTTGCTGCGTTGGGCGCAAAGGGCATTGTTGACGGCACGTGGGTGCCCGCGGTCCCACTTGCTGTGTTCATGCCACTCTGGGCGGACGCGACCTACACCTTGTTTCGTCGCGTTATGCAAGGCCACGCACCGACAAAGCCGCACCGCGACCACATCTATCAGCGTCTGGCGCTTGCGGGTCTGGGGCATCTTGGGTTGCTATTCTGGATCGTCGGTTGGAACCTGATCTCGATAGGTGTCGCGTTCTTGGTGCGCGGTTTTGGTCCGTTGATCGGTGTCGCGCTGGTAACCGTGTACGCGGCGTTCTACGTTTCGTTTTCCGAGTGGACTTTACGCAAGCAACCCAACCTACTGATGAACCCGCGGGCGTTGTTGGCATTGCTTTACGACGTCGTCGCAGCTGCGTGTGCGTGGGCTCTGCTGTT
>JAKPSO010000404.1 GCA_029571495.1 Pseudomonadota bacterium | reverse complement strand
GTGGCGGCGATTTTGACGCCCGTGTTCGAGTGGTTCCAAGGCGGGGGCGTCGCGGAAATGAGCGCGCTGCAAGCGGCGCTGTTGCCCGACCTGCCGAACGATACGGTGCGCTATTTCGGGCGCGATCATCCGGCGTGGCTTGCGATGCGCGAGCGCCTGCAGAGCGGCGTGGAGCTCGTGCCGGTTTCTCCAGCGCCAGGGTTTGCTGCGACGTTGCGTGGTTATCAGCTGCACGGTTTGGCGTGGCTCACGCATTTGTACGAGCTATCGATGGGCGGCGTATTAGCCGACGACATGGGTCTTGGTAAGACAGTGCAGACGCTTGCGCATTTGCATCGTTTGCATCAACTGCCTGCCGGCAAGCCGAGCCTCATCATCGCCCCCACCTCGGTGCTGAGCAATTGGCAGCGCGAAGCTGAGCGCTTCGCGCCGAGCCTAAAAGTGCATCGACACCACGGCGCAGAGCGCGCTTCGACGGCGAAGGCGTTCGCCAACGCGCGCATTGTGCTCACGAGCTATCCGCTCTTGCAGCGTGACGAAAAGATGCTGTCCGACATCGAGTGGAATGTCGTGGTGTTCGACGAAGCGCAAACGCTCAAGAATGCCAAAGCCAAAACGTATTTGTCTGCGCAGTCGCTCAAAGCGCATCAACGCATCGCGCTAACCGGCACGCCGATGGAGAATCATCTTGGTGAACTGTGGTCGATCTACAACGTGTTGATTCCCGGATTACTCGGCGATCTCGAAGGCTTCAACAGCATCTTCCGGCACCCGATTGAGCAGCGCGCCGACACCAACCAAATGAAGAAATTGAAGGCACGAATTCGCGCTTTCATCCTGCGGCGCGGTCGTGATCAAGTGTTGACCGAACTGCCACCAAAGACCGAATACACGCGCTGGATCGAACTCGAATCGGCGCAGGCGGATATGTACGAATCGCTGCGCACGGCCATACACGATGACATCCGCAAAGTGATCGACAAGAAGGGCCTGAAGCAAAGCACGATTCATATTCTTGACGCACTGTTGAAACTGCGACAAGTTTGCTGCGATCCACGTCTGGTGAAGCTGCCGGGCGGGCGGGCACATGCAGCGGTCGCCGGTTCGGCTAAGCTCGAATGGCTCGCGACGCACGTGCCGGAGCTCATGGAAGAAGGCCGTAGCGTTCTGATCTTCTCGCAGTTCACGAGAATGCTGGCGTTGATTGCGGAGACGCTCACGGCGCAAGGCGTCTCGTTTTCGTTGCTCACCGGTGACACGCGCGATCGCGACACACCGATCGCGGAGTTCCAGTCTGGAAAGACGCGCGTATTTTTGTTGAGCCTCAAAGCGGGCGGCGTGGGCCTCAACCTCACGGCGGCCGACACCATCATTCACTACGATCCGTGGTGGAACCCGGCCGTTGAAGCCCAAGCCACCGCACGTGCGCACCGCATGGGGCAAGACAAGCCGGTGATCGTCACCAAATTGGTCGCAAAGGGCACGCTAGAAGAACGCATGCTCGACATGCTCGCGCGTAAGCGCGAACTGGCCTCCGCGCTGCTCGAAGGCGAAGGCAATGCACTCACAGGACTCACGCTCGCGGATGTGGACGCGCTGTTGGCGCCAATTTCGTCGTTGCAATAACAGCCAGACGCCTATCCGTTCGCGAGGTCAAACACCAAGCACGTCGTCGACGCGTGCGCGTAGAGCGTTCCGTCCGCGCCGTACAAACGTCCTTCAGCCGTTGCCGTTTGCCGCCCGACGTGAACGGTATAGCCCTCCGCGCGCACCATTGG
>JAKPSO010000363.1 GCA_029571495.1 Pseudomonadota bacterium | reverse complement strand
CCATCGGCGACGCCATTGCGCAGGCCATTGCCGCTGCCGCTGACGTCAAGGCTGCACGGCAACGGCGTCTGATTGACCCAGATATCGCTTGCCGTTTGCATGGTCGCGCGTTTGACGGTGTCGCCGTATATCGCGCGCATTTGGTGAAAGATTGAGTTGGCGGTGTTGGCGCTCGTGACCGTTGCTCCGTTGTTTTCCGACACGCCCTGCCCCTGTAACAGGCACCAATACTTCGTCGCGTCGGGGACCGTGCCAGCTGCGTTGCAACTTCCAAAGTCCCAGTCGGGGCTCGTGTTCATGGTGACCACCCAGTGCATGGGCGTCGCATCGTCCATCGCGTAGAACGAGCGCGTTCCCGCGAGACTTCCGGTGTGGTTGACGTAGTAGCCCGTGAGTGCATTGGTCGCTGTCAAGCGCCATTCAGTCACGCCGGCGCCGAAGCTGTAGAAGTATCGCCACGTGTAGGCGCCGCTGGTGCCTGATGAATTTGTAGGGCCCACAAAAAGACTGTCAGAGCCCGTCGCGTTGCTCGCTGGGAAATCCAGCAAATGCGGTGGACGCAATCTGAGCTTCGTACTTTGCAGCATACGCAAGTACTCCGGCGCGGCGAAAACCCAACCCCCAGCGCCACCATAGTCATGTGGCCGGAAGCTGCTGGGGCGCGGCACGACGCAGGGGGACGCCGGTGCGTGCTCGTAAAGCGCGCACCAGATATAGGTGAGCGAGCTCGTCGGTTGATCGTAATACTCGTTGATTTCCGCTTTTGCGGAGTCGGTCGGATAGAGGCGATCACGGGTGTCCGCGAGCGCGAGGCGCGGGAACTCAATGCCCGCCGGGCGCAGCACTTTGTTTAGGACATAGTCTTCATACGCCATGCCCGAGCGAATCTCGATCACGCGCTCAGCCCAACAGTAGGCGATGTTGGTGTAGTACTGAAAGTACGCGCCGTTTTGCAGTGGCGGTGAGCCCGGCGCGTAGTGCAGTTTGCGACGCGGCAAATCAATTTCGAGATGTCGTTTACAGGTGCGCACCCACTCCTGAATCGTGCTCGCGTTGTACGGGTAGAGCCAGGGCTTCACCGTACCGACGGGGTCGGTGTATTCGACAATATCCTGCGGCTGCCCGGCAGGGTGGCCTTGACACGGCGTCGCCGACGGGAACGATGCGCACGTCGCCGTCGAGTAGATCATGTTGTTGCGATCAAAGCCGGCTTCATGATTGATCAGGTGTTTGACCTGCACGTTGAGCATTCGCGCATCCGATGGCGCCGGCGTGAAAGCGGTGGTCGACGGTGCTGACGTGTCTTCGCGCAGAATGTTGTAAGCGCTTTCTGTGAGGGAGAGCTTGCCGTCGAGGACGAGTTGTTGCAGGGCGATGCCAGTGACGAGTTTCGATAGGCTTGCCATGCGAAAGCGCGAGTAAGGCTGCGTCGTGACGTAGGCAGACTCGCTATATGAGGTAGTTTGGTCGGCGTCTTGGACGTTTACGCGCAGCGGCCGCTCGGCGGTGCTGGCGGTGTAGCCGCGCGTGTAGATGATCTTGTCGCCGTAGCCCACTGCGAGCTGTGCGTTCGGCACGTTCGCCTTCAACATGAACTGCGTCATGATGTTGTCGAGCTGCGCGTAATCGGCGTTGGGTGTCGTGGCGTTTGTCGGCGCGGGGCCCGGGCCGCCGGTGATGGTGTAGGCAGCCTGCGCGCTCGCGTGGACCAGGAGCAGCGCCAAAGCGCCAACGCATCGGATGAAACTTGAAGCGAAACGCATGCTGCCCCTGCCGTGGTGAGATGTCTTAGGCGTGATTGTGGCGGCATCTCCCCGCGACGGGCAAGCTTTTGGGCGTTACACGGTGTTACTTCGTCGTTATCGTACGACGTTGGTTGCTGATGCAATAGGCAGCTTCCAGCCCTTCGCCGCCGTCTTGCTGTAATCGACCTTGTCGGTCAACTCACGGAGTTGCGCTGTCGCGGGGTTGTTGCCGCCGATTGTGAACCGGTCTTGCAAGTAGTACGGCGGGATGGACTGGTAATACAGCACCGCGCGAACGAGCTTCACTTGCGGTGCGAGCGCGGGCGGGATGCGGTAGGTCACAATGTCATTGCCCTTGCCGTTGAAGTAGCCGGGGCTGAGTTGCGCGTTCACCGCAACCGGTTTCGTCCAGTCCGCGTATGGGCCACTCGCCTGCCACCCCGCGGGCATCAGGCGGTTGTCTTTGACCTGTGTTGCAAGACCCAGAAAACTCGTCGTGAGCAACCCCGCAACGTCTTTGTCGCGCGACTCGTAAATCTGCACTTGCTTAGTACTTGTGATGAGACGTTGATGTGGTTGCCACTGAGTCTTGCTGAATTCAGTCGCCAGCGGCTGTCCTGCGTCGTCGATCAACACGCCTTTGTCGGTGCTGCGGCCCGATGACCACACGATGTTGCCGGAAGGGTCGAACGCAGAAAACTCGATGTACGCACGACGGAACCCCACGCCAGACGGCAGTTTGTGTCCCGTCTTGTTGACGACTTCTACGTCGACTTCCAACCCGTTCGGCCCGCTGCGGCGTGTGCGGAGTGCGACCGACGCTGTGTCGCTCTGCACTTGGCGCACGGTTTCCAGTGTCGAGAAATCTAGGCGCGGCACAAACTTAAAGGTGCTAGTGTCATAGTTCGGGTCGCCGGACGTCAGCCCCAAGCGATCAGCAAACTGTTTGAACATTTCCAGCACGAAGACGTTGGCGCCGACGAACGTGTGCCGAGAGAAATTGTCGCGCGGCGTCATCGTGATGTCGGACGCGGCGGCAGTGTTCGGGAACGGCTTGCCATTGGCGTCGACGTAGGTGTTGTCTTCGATGTTCGCGATGACACTCGTGATCGGCGGGCTGCGTTTGCCGCCGCCCGTGTTTATCGTGTTTGGCATGTGACAGCCTTGGCAGGTCACAGGCGTGGCGCCCGCTTTCGGCGGCGTTTTAGTTTGGAATGCGCTGTTAAGCCATTCGAGGTACGTTGTCTGTTCGTGCGATTTTTTTGCGCCCTCAAAGCTCTTGCGGTCATAGGTTTTGCGTGCGTCGAGAATCGGTGTTTCAACGACGTGACACGAGCCGCACATCGCGGGATCGGTTATCGCGCTGCCATGCTTCGGCGTGAGCCCGACAGAGTTCTGCATCGGATACGTGACCACGTCTTTGAACGGCCCAAACACTGTTTTCGGATCAGTTACCTTGAACTTGCCTGTGAAGCTGGCTTCCGTGCCAAGCCCATCGGGTGTCATGCGATGACACGCGAGGCATGAGATACCGTCGCGGGCGAGCGCGCCGTAGGTTGCGTTCGGCCCCGTCGTGGACAAGAAGTCTTGATGCGTGAAGAGGCTGCCGGGTTGGTCGGTCGTCTTCTGACGCTGACCCATCACACCGTGACAGGTGTAGCACGCGTTGTTGATTTCGGCTGCGACCGATGGGTACAACAGCGTTTCGGTTTCGCGCTGCGCCTGAAACACGGGGTCGCGTCCCGCGAGGCCCATAAGCGATGCGCCCCATTCGCCGTACGGCGAGAAATTCGTGAGCGGTGTCGTCGGATATTGTGATGGCGGCAACTTCTGTGGCCACGTCATGTTCGCTTGGACACCGAAGGCCAAGTTGCTCGCGTCGTGGCAGCCAGCGCAAACATCCGACGTATAGAACGTTGTTGGGCCGTTTGCGCCAACGATCACGCGGCTCTCTTTTTGTGAGGGGATGTAAGTTGACGTGAGCGGATTCGCTGCGGGCGCCGTCGCGGCTGGCGTCGCTGCGAGTCCAAGTTTCGAGTGCATGGAACCACCGAGGAGGCCGTTGGCCACCGGCATTGCGGTGCCGCCAAACGGCCCGTTGCCAATATTCACGAGCGCCGCAAACGTGAGTTCTGGTGAACTCGACGAACCGTGGCACGCGACACAGTTCGGGTCGTAGAACTGGCCGCCGAATAAGCCGTCGCCGCCGTTGGGTTTCGTCGGATCAACATAGCCCCACAGCCAACCATCGTACGACGCGCTCTTCTGTTTGATGATGAGCGCCCAGCCATTCACGGCACCCATCACGCCGTTGTTGTCATCGTACATCTGCTTGAGGATCAACGCGCCATCAGGAATGCCGCCTGCCGGACGGCCCGCTTTGAGCCATGTGTACACGGACGGCGCGTAGTAGTTCAGCACATAGCCGTGCACCGAGGCCTTGCCGCTCGGCGCGGGTCCACTCATGCGCGGCGCGGCGTCATGCGGCCAATTTAGGAGCTGCGGACATCCTGCCCAAACAAAGTTCGCCACGCCTTGCATGTTCGTCGCGGAGAGCGGCACGCTGCACGCAGCGGGCAGAGGCGCAGGGGCTGCACTGCTGCCAACGGACTGCGCGGCGCTTGGCGCGACTGCCGCACAGAACGGGAGCGTCACGATTGCTGCTATGACCCACTGCACGCGTCGCCTGAGGGCCGTGCGCTGCATTGTGGTTGCGGTGTGGGCGGTGGCAAGCTGCATGCGGCGCTCCTGTCTCGCGATGAAAAGTTGCGAAGTCAGACAATTCTGATGATGAATCCGACAAAACGCAAGCCATCAAAATGCACAGGTTCATTTATGAACGCGACGTGTCGACGATGACTACCTCAACCCAGGCAACGGTGCCGCATCAAAGTGTGCGGCGCAACAAACCGGCAAAATGCCCTCATGGAAGCATTCTTGATCTCAACGGGCATCGTCGCCCTCGCCGAAATTGGCGACAAGACGCAACTGCTCGCGTTTCTCCTCGCGGCTAAATTCAAAAAACCTTGGCCGATTGTGGCGGGCATTTTCGTGGCAACGATAGCCAACCACGCCGGAGCCGGTGCGCTCGGCGCGTGGATCACCGCAGCCGTCGGCCCGCAGATCATGCGCTGGGTGCTGGGCATCGGCTTCATTGTGATGGCGATCTGGACACTCATTCCCGACAAGATCGACGAGGAAGAGGCAGGAAGCTCTCGCTCACATTACGGCGTGTTCGGCACCACGGTCGTCGCGTTCTTTCTCGCCGAAATGGGCGATAAAACACAAATCGCCACCATCGCGCTCGCCGCGCAATTCAATGCGTTTTATGCAGTCGTCGCAGGCACCACACTCGGCATGATGATCGCCAACGTCCCCGCTGTGTTCCTCGGCAGCAAAATCGCCAATAAGGTACCCGTGCGGCTCGTGCATGGAATCGCTGCGTTGATATTTGCGGTGCTAGGTGTGGCGACGTTGCTTGGGTGGGGGGCGCGGTTTGGGTTTTGATGCTGCTCGGAGCGCCGCCGCGTACTCAGTGTCATTTCGGTAGCCCGGAGAAGCGAAGCGCGTCCGGGTCCGTCTGACCACCGTAGGCATTACGTTACCTTGGCTCGATTGACAAGTGCCTTGACGCGCTTCGCTTCTCAAGGCTACGCTCGCTGACTACCGTCGCCCTTTTCATCCATGCGCAGTTTCATTTTGTCTTTGAGCCTCGTTGGCGTGCTGTTCTTTGGTGGCGCGTTTGTCGTGTCGTTTGTCGATCCGTTGCTCATCGAGCGCGCAGCGCGTGAAGTTGTGCGGATAGAGATTGAACGGCGCGTAGGGCAAAAAATTGATGCGTTGTCGAACACCCGCCTCGCGGGGTTAGCGCAGAAACTGCTTAGCAAGACGGACGAAGATATGCGCGAGTCAGCGCGTGCGTTGCGTGACGAGGTCCCGCAGAGGGTCGCGAACGTCGTAGCGGACATGCTCAAGGCCGACTGTGAGTGCCGTAAACGCTTGGTGCGTAGTGCGGTGGCTGGTGCGCAAGAGCACATTTCGTCGCTCTCGCTTGTGCGGGGCCAACTCTTGGGTTTTATTGAGGCTTCCTATGCCGACGTCGCAAAGAACTTGATGCGGGAATTGCGAATCTTCACTGGCAGCAATGCGGTTGTTTTTGTGTTGCTCGGCGTTGCGGCGCTCATGCGGCGAAAGGCAACGGTGCAACTTTTGGTGCCCGCTACGATATTGGTTTTCGCGGTACTGATTTCGGCGTATCTGTATCTGTTCAACCAAAACTGGCTGCACACAATTCTCTTCAGTAGCTACGTCGGGTTCGGCTACAGCGCGCTATTGTTGACGGTGGCCTTGCTTTTGGGTGACGTACTTTTGAACCGTGCTCGCGTCATCACGCGCGTTCTGAACGCGGTTCTTGACATAGCGGGATCAGCCGTCACCGTGTCGCCATGTTGATTCTGTGCTCTCAAGGCACATCGGTACGCGTAACGATACGGTCAGCGCAGAATGCTCGGGAGGAGGGAACGGGGGGAGCACCCTGCGCTGACCGCATCATGATTTGCGGCGGGAATGGGTTGGACGCGTGGACAATGAGTTGCCCACTCTGCGTCTGGCGCGTTGCGTGTTCATGTTGTGCTTCGCCATGATTAGGCGAACGCTTTAGCGATCATCGCAACGAGTTCGGTCGTTTGCGTTGCTGCAACACCTTGGAAGCCAGCAGCAATCACTGTCGTCAACGCGAAGGTCGTGGTGATCGAAACAGCCGCGGTCAGGGCGCGATCAACGCGTGAAAGTGTGCCGGTGAATTGCTTGGTCGTTTTCATATTCATGTCCCTTTGTTTTGGCTTCAGTTGCATCGCGTTGTTGCGATGGAATGAACTTTAGCGGGGCATGATTTCGCTTGCTATGGGCAGGCGACGAACTGCGCAAAAGCTTGCGCGAAACGCTGAAAAACTGCGTCGAACGATCTGGCTGTGGGAGCGGCGGAAGCCGCGATGACCGTCATCACGGCTTCCGCCGCTCCCACCAGTGCCCTCTGGCTAAACCGACATGCCGCCCGACACTTCGATCACTGCGCCGTTGACGTAGCTCGCTTCGTCGCTGGCGAGGAAAGCGTACACATTAGCGATTTCTTCAGAAGTGCCCAAGCGGTGCAACGGTACGCGCGCTTTCATTTCATCGAGCACTTTGTCCGGAACGGTCGCTAGGATCGGCGTAGCGATGAAGCCCGGCGCGACGGCGTTCACGCGAATGCCTTTCGGCCCAAGCTCGCGGCTCCACGTCTTAGTGAAACCGATCACACCGAATTTGCTCGCGGCGTAATTCGTTTGCCCGAAATTTCCGTAGATACCTACAACCGAGGACGCGTTCAAGATCACGCCTGAACCCTGCGCGACCATGGTGTCGGCCACCGCCTGAGAGCAATGAAACACACCGCGTAGGTTCACGTCAATCACACGATCAAACTGCTCTAGCGTCATCTTTTGCAAGCGCGCGTCCTGCGTGATGCCAGCGTTGTTCACGAGCACGTCGATGCGACCGAAATCGGCTTTGACTTTAGCTACGACGAGATCAATGCCCGCACGGTCGGTGACGTTCAACACAAACCCAGCGGCCTTCGCACCGAGCGCTTCACATGCTTTAACTGCCTCGTCGACACCAGCTTGTTTGATGTCGCAAACGATGACGACCGCGCCTTCGCGCGCGAACTTAAGCGCGGTGGCGAGGCCAATACCTTGCGCGGCGCCGGTGATGATGGAGACTTTGCCAGAGAGGCGTTGGGCTGAGTTTGCGGTCATTTTTTTAGAAAGTACGTGGGCTGAACGTTGAGTTTAGCGGCCCGACCTGACAAAAATGCTGCGGCGCATCAATCGAAGTTCGTTGCTTGTCGCACACGTGCAGAAAACTCTGAAGAACTTCCGCGAAAGACCATTGTCATATCATGCTTCCGCCGCACTTATGGGCGATTTGCAGCGGCCTGCGCACTTGCCGCACTCTGCGCGGACGATCAATTCAACCTTCCTGGAGGCCTGGGTGCCGCTTCGATACAAACTACTTGCCGCGCTGTTCAGCGCAATTCTCTCTGTCGCATCGGTTGGGTATGCACCCATCGCTGTCGCGCAAACGCTGCCTTCAGGCGTCACAGCTGGCCCGTCCGCCGAAGGCATTAGCGAGTACCGCCTCGCGAACGGCCTCAAAGTGCTGCTCTTTCCGGATAAATCAAAGGACCTCACGTTGGTGAACGTGACTTATTTGGTCGGCTCGAAACATGAAAGCTATGGCGAGACGGGCATGGCACATTTGCTCGAACACCTCGTGTTCAAGGGCACGCCGAAATACGCCGACATGACCAAGGATTTCACGGCGCGCGGCATGCGCTGGAATGGCACAACGAGTGTGGACCGGACGAACTACTTTGAAATGTTCTCCGCAAACGCTGACCACCTTCGCTTTGCATTGGAGCTTGAAGCGGATCGCATGGTGAACAGCTTCATTGCGAAGAAGGATCTCGACAGCGAGATGACCGTTGTGCGTAACGAATTCGAGCGTATCGACAGTACGCCCACCGCAGTCTTGCAACAGCGCCTCACCGCCGCAGCGTTCACCAGTCACAACTACGGCAAGCCGACGTGGGGCATCAAGAGCGATATAGAAAACGTGAACATTGAACGCCTACAGGCGTTCTACAAGCGCTATTACCAGCCGGACAATGCAGTGCTACTCATCGCGGGCAAGTTTGACAGCGAGCAGACATTAAAGTGGGTTGCGGAAATTTTTGCGCCCATACCGAAACCTGAGCGTGTGCTGCCCAAGCTCTACACCGTGGAGCCAACGCAAGATGGCGAGCGTGAGGTCAATGTGCGACGCGTCGGCGACGTAAAACTTCTTTTCGCGGGCTACAAGACGCCAGGCCGAAGCCATCCAGATTCGATCGCCCTGCAGGTCGCGGCAGGTGTGCTAACGCGTGACCCTATCGGACCCATGTTCAAGGCTTTTGTCGAGACGAAAAAAGCTGCGCAGGCATTTCAAATCGGCGGTGGCGGCGTTGACATGCAGCTATCGGGCTTCGGACTTCGTGTGGACAAGACGCAGGACCTCGCCGCGCTGGAGAAAGAATTTATCGACCTCATCGAAGGGCGCACCGCGGTCACCCTCACCGAAGAGGACGTGGAGCGCGCGCGGAGAGAAATGACGGTGAATTTTGAAAAAGTAATGGAGTCCCCAATTGGCGTCGCAATGCTGCTTTCGGAACTCGTTGCCACAGGCGACTGGCGATCGTTTTTCGCCATTCGCGACTCGTTCGCGAATGTATCGTTGGCGGATGTCGAACGCGTGCGACGAACGTACTTCAAACCGTCCAATCGAACGATTGCTCGCTACTTCCCGGAGGACAAGCCGGACCGCGTAGAGATTGCGGCGGTGCCGGATATTGCGTCCGTCGTTGCGATGTACAAACCGCGCGCTCTCGTGGCCGATGGCGAGGCGTTTGTCGCAACGCCAGAGGCGCTCGAAGCGCGTGCGACACGCAAAATGTCAGACGCTAAGTTCCAGACCGCTACGTTGCGCAAACAAAATCGCGGCAATTCCGTTGTTCTGATGATTGACATGCGCTGGGGCGAACTGGCCGATCAGACGAAGCAACCCGCGCTTGGGTTGGCGTCTGTACTACTGAGCGAAGGACCATCTGCGAAAGAGAAACAGGCACGCATTGATGCGCTCACAAAGCTCAAATCTCACGCTTCCTTTTCCAGCGGCTTACAACATGGCGGAATCACACTGCATAGTGACACCGAGCACATCATCGAAGCAGTCAAATTAATACTTCCGCAAGTGCGCGCCGCGACATTCGATGCCGACGCATTTGAGAGAATCAAGAAGCAACAGATCACTCGGCTCGAAGCAAACGCGCGCGAACCGCAGACGCTAATCAACAATCTCGCAATTCCCTACAAGAACAAGGCCTTTGGTGTGGTTCGAGGTGAGATTCATCATCGCCTAACGAACGCAGAACAAATCGCCGAGCTACGTGCGTTGTCGTTCGAGGACGTAAGAAAAGCATATGAACAAAACTGGGGCGCAACCGCAGTTCGTGTGAGTGTCGTGGGGACCGCGCCGGACGGTTTGCTGGAAGAAGTGAACAAGCAGTTGGCGGGCTGGACGTCGAAAGCGAAACCGTACGTGAGATACGTCGGAAAACATCAACCGCTGGCAGGAACAACGCTGACGGTTGAAGCGCCAGACAAGTCGAACGCAGTGATCGACGTCGATCAGTTTTTGCCTTTGAACCGAAATCATCCCGACTCGCAAGCCTTGGGGCTGGCGGTCGAAATTTTCGGTGCAGGGCAAAGCGACAATCGCTTGATCGCGCGTATCCGTAAGAAAGACGGCTTGTCGTACCACATTGGCGCGCATGTCAGCATTCCTGAGTTCGGCGACCGTGCGTACTTGGGCATTGAAGGCACTTACGCGCCGCAGAATCGCGACAAGGTTCTGGCTGCCTTGCGCGAAGAAACGGAGCTCGCTTTGAAGGACGGTTTCACACAAGCAGAACTCGACCGTGCGCGCGCAAACGTGCTCCAAGGCCGCGCGCAGGGGAGAAACAACGACGACGCCATCGCACGCGCGTTGCTCTCGCAAATGGACACCAACGAAACTTTCGCCGACTCAGCCAAACGTGACGCCGAACTCAAGGCAATCACGCTCGACCAAGTCAACGCGGCTTTCCGCAAATACATCAAGCCGGACGAATGGTTGATCGGTGTCGCTGGCGACTTTGCAAAGGCGGCGAGCCTGACTGCTCCGAAGTAGTCCGGCGAGGATGAACCGGCCGCAATCTTTGGTGCGTTCATTCTTGGTATGAAATGGCTTTTGCGTCTACGCGGCCGACTGGCGGAGCTTAGACGTCAAAAATGCGCATAGTCGACTTAACGGAAATATTGCCGGAAACGACCAATGCGTGGCCGTTAGACCAATAATGCTGTTGCTCGTGCCATCGTGCGCGCCGCCATTAGGCGGTGCGCGGTGCGAGCAAACTACCTCGCGCCCGCCGCTTCCAGCATCGTAACCATCTCGCGATAGCCGCGTGATTTCGCCAACGCGAGCGGCGTGTTTCCTTGACGATCAGCAAGTTGTAGGTTCGCCTTTGCGTCGATCAACGCCTTGAGCGTGGCTTGGTGACGTTTGCCGCCGTCGCCAAGTACGATGGCTTCGATCACTGCCGTCCAATGCAAATTATTCACATGATCAAGCGGCGCGCCAGCGGCGATAAGCTGCCGCACCACGCCGTCATGCCCTAGGTGCGCGGCGGCGATGAGCGCGGTGCCGTCGTACCGGCTGGTGGTTAGCTTTGCGCTGGCACCCAGCGCGAGCAGTGTCCGCAGAGTTTCTTCATCGTCGGCGACCGAAGCGATGGTGACGGCATCGTAGCGATCACTTTCTAGTGCACTGAGGTTCGCGCCAGCCTTCGCTAGCGCACGAATCGCGTCGCGTTGTTTGGCGTAGGTCGCGACATGCAGCGGTGTGCGACCGTATCCATCCGTAGCGTTGACGTCGGCCCGATTTCTGATGAGTTTGTCGATTTTCGCGACATCACCGCGGTGCGCGGCCGAGAGCAATCCTGTGTAACGTGCGGCATCGGTGACGCTAGGCGCAACCTGCGCTTGCGCTCCGCACACGGCGAAGCAGAGCACCACGGTCGCAATGAGACCTCGGCGTTGTGGAGCGTTTCTACGTGTCATGTGCATGTCCTTGTTGCGAAAGGCTAGCGCACCGCGCCCGCATGAAAGAGCGAGCACGGCGCCCATTGACTACTTCAACTGGTCTTTGACCTTGTCGAGTGCCGTCATCGCGCATTGTTCATCGAGATGACCGCCCGGTGCGCCACCAACGCCAACCGCGCCGATCACTTCGTTGCCGACTTTGATCGGGACACCGCCGCCCACCAGCAAGAAACCCGGAATGTGCACCAACGTGGCTGCGGCGGGATTTTTCTGTGCGTTTTCCATCATCGCGAGAGTGGTGTTCTTCGCGGATGCGGATGTAAACGCTTTTTGCTGGCTCGCGCCCAGCGTGTGTGGACCCGCGTTGTCGGCGCGTTGCACTGCGCGTACCGTGCCGGCGCGATCAACCACAGTCGCAGCGACGTTGTAACCGTTGGCGCTGCATGCAGCGACCGTTGCGCCAGCAATCTCGTTAGCTAGTGCGAGTGAAATGTTGCGTTCGGTGCGCACTGCCTGTGCGTGGGCGACGCTTGCGAAGAGCAGCGCAACTGAGGTGGCTGCGGTTGCGGCGGCTGCAAATGAGTGAATTCGTTTCATAAATGGCTCCTTCATCGAGAGACGCAGCAACGCGCTGCGCGATGGGAGAACATTAATTTTTGTGCGCGGCTCGCACTATTCGGAGCGCTACGCGCGAGCATCCGTAGAACTACGTATCGTTGCTTTCGCGCGCGTTAATTGGCTTCTACCAAATCGGCGTATCGCCGAATCAAGCTCGCGAGAGATTCCACTTCAAGTTTCGCGAAAACGTGAGCCCGATGCGTCTCAACCGTGCGCGGCGAGAGCGTGAGCGCGCGACCAATTTCTTTGTTCGTCAGCCCCGCGATGATGAGGCCCAGCACTTCGCGTTCGCGCTCGGAAAGCAGGGCGAATCGTTCGCGTGCCGCGCGGTCGGCGGTGTTGCGCTCGCGCGAACGTACATGCTGGCGCACAGCCTGTTGCAGCGCTTCGAGCAGACGTTCGTCGTCGACGGGCTTTTCTAGAAACTCGGCAGCCCCCGACTTGAACGCGCGGCGGCACATCTCGACCGTGCCGTGGCCGGTGAGCATGATGATCGGTTGATCGACACCTTCGCTGACCAGTGTTTCGAGCACGGTTAAACCGCTGATGCCGGGCATGCGCACATCGAGCACGATGGCGCCGACGCTCGCGCGATCAAACTCGCGCATGAATGCGTCAGGCGCGGCCCAGGTTTGCACGCGCAAACCGACGGTGCTTATCAACAGCGCGAGGCTCTCGCGCACTGCCGCGTCGTCATCAATGAGATGAATCAGTGGTGACAGTGATAGGCCGACGGTGATGACGTTCATGTAGTCTTCTCGTCGATGGCCGCAGCGAGCGGTAGACGCACAGCGAACGCGGCCCCGCGCATATCGGTTTCAGAGCTATTAGTCGCGCGAATGTTCCCGCCCATGTTTCCGACGAGCGATTCGCAAATACTGAGGCCCAAGCCGAGCGCGTCGGACGACGAATCTTTCGCCGCGCGCGTAGTGAAGAACGGCTCAAATACGCGCGGCAAATCGTCGGCCGAGATTCCCTGCCCGCTGTCAGTGATCGTGAGTTCACCATATTTTTCCGCCGCGCCAATGTGCAGTCGAACGCGGCGTTCGGCGGCAGGCGTGTTCTGCAAGGCGTGCATCGCATTGGTGAGAACGTTATGAATCACTTGCTCCAACGCGGTCGCATCGGCCATGACCTCGACTTCGCGTAATGCAACGACCTCGGCGCTAATGTGCTGCGCGCGGAACTGAGGCTCCAATAGATAGAGCGCATTGCGTGCAGCGCCATTGAGTGATAAGACCTGCATTGGCAAAGCGCGATTCGGCGATGCGACGCTTGCTCGCAGCCGTGCTAACACGTCCGCCGCGCGGCGTGCTTGCTCGACGGCACGTTGCATCGCTGGTTGTGCCGTCTCGACGTCCGGTGGATCGTCTTTCAGAAGACGCGCAGCGGCTTGCGTGTTAGCAAGTACGGCAGTCAGTGGTTGGTTCAATTCGTGCGCCATACCCGCCGCGAGTTCTC
>JAKPSO010000285.1 GCA_029571495.1 Pseudomonadota bacterium | reverse complement strand
GCGGTGTTAGCCGCGTCTGTAGCGATCATCCAGACGCACGATGTCGTCTTCGCCCAGATAGTCGCCTAGTTGAATTTCGATGAGTTCAACGAGTTCATCGGTTTCGTTTGCGAGGCGGTGTACGGCACCGAGAGGAATGTAGGCGTGCTCGCCAGCTTTGTAGGTTTGTACGCGCTCGCCGATGGTGATCGTGGCATTGCCTTTGTACACAACCCAGTGCTCGGCGCGGTGATGGTGCAGCTGAAGGCTTAACGCCTGACCGGGGTAGACGCTGATGTGCTTGACTTGAAATCCCGCTCCGTCGGCGCCGGAGCCTAGCGAGTCGTACCAACCCCACGGCCGTTCCACTTTGCGGTGTGCGTCGGCACGCTTGTCGCTGCGCGCTGAGAGTAGCGCCGCGACCTTCTTGACGTCTTGCGCGTGGTCTTTGCTCACCACCAGAATCGCGTCCGGCGTTTGCACGATGACGGCATCGTCGATGCCCACGCACGCGACGACCGGGGCGTTCGAGCCGCTCGTACGCACGTAAGTGTTGTTCGACGACTCAAAGATTGCTTCGCCGATGGCGGCATTGCCGCGATCATCTTTCTCGGCGATGGCCCATGCGCTGTCCCATGCTCCGATGTCACTCCATCCTGCATTGAGCGGAATGACCGCGCCTTGAATGTGCAAGTCTGGGTGCGCGGAGAGCTTCTCCATGACCGCGTAGTCGATCGAATTGGCGGGACACGCGGCGAACAGCGCTGGATCGGGCAACACGTCTTCTCCGACCACATTGGCTTTCACCATAGCCGCCTCACAGGCCGCGAGCATCTCAGGCTCGAGTGTCGCCATCGCGCGCAACCAAACGCTCGCGCGCAGAACGAAGAGACCACTATTCCAAAGGTAATCGCCGCCCGCGACGTACTCTTTCGCGCGTTCAAGATCGGGCTTCTCGACGAATGTCTCAAGTACGTACGCAGCCGGATCAAATGCACTCGTCCGACCTACTTTCAGATAGCCGTAGCCGGTCGCGGGCTCGGTGGGTACGATGCCGAAGGTGACGATGGCATCACCGGCGGGGTTGCCCCTTTGCGTGGCGCGCAGCGCGATTGCCACGATGCGTTGGAACTCCGCGAGGTCCGCGATCACGTGGTCCGCTGGCATTACCAACAGAACCGGGTCGGCCTGCGGGTGGGTCTGGCGGCTGCGCAATGCCGCGAGCGTGAGCGCGGGGGCGGTGTTGCGGCCGGTTGGTTCGGCGATCAATTCGGCGCGACCTTCGCCGATTTCCTGCAATTGTCGGCGCGTAACGAACCGATGCGCATCGTTACACACTACGATTGGTGGCGTGCTCGTTGACGCGTTGAAGTCGCTGAGGCGCCGGGCCGTGGCTTGCAGCATTGTCGCCTGTTCGTGCACGGCGAGGAGCTGCTTGGGCATGTGCGCGCGGGAGAGGGGCCAGAGGCGAGTGCCGCTGCCGCCGCAGAGGATGACAGGAGTAATCATGGCTTGATTTTCGCATGAGCGGGTTCGCTGCGAAACGGCGACCCAATGAAACGCACTCCGTCAAGGCACAATGCAAGCCATGCCCCACCGCAAACACTATCCCCGCGCGATTGTTTTCATGATGCTCGGGCTCGCGCTTCTACTCTGCTTGGATGCGTCAGGAAAGTATTTGGGCGCTCACGGCGTGCCGGTCGGCGCGTCAACGTGGTCGCGCTACTTCGGGCATTTCTTTGTAGTGCTAATCGTATTCCTACCGCGTGACGGTGTTCGTTTGTTTCGCGCGCAACGCCCTGGAATCCAGTGGGCGCGCGGCGTTTTCATGGTGCTGGTGACGCTCTTTTACTTCTCGGCGTTGGCGCATCTGCAATTGGCCGAGGGCACTGCGATATTTTTTATGACGCCGATCCTGACGTCGATCTTGTCGATATGGTTCTTACGAGAACGGCCGTCGCGCTGGTCGATAGCGGCCATTGCGCTTGGCTTTGTCGGAGTACTCATCGTTGCGCGGCCCGGTGCGAACGTCCCGATCGTCGGAATTTTGCTGGTTCTTGGCGCGGCGTTAAGCAACGCTGCGTATCAGACCCTCACGCGCGCTGCATCGGCGTCCACCTCGCATCCAGAACGCAGTAGTACGCAGGTGCTGTACGCCGGACTCGTCGGCGCGCTCGTGATGACCGTAACCGCGCCGTTCTGGTGGGTAAGCGACTGGATGACCGGGAAGTCGCTCACGACTTGGGTCGTGTTTGCAACGACGGGCCTCCTCGGCGCATTGGGGCATCTGCTCCTGATCCGCGCCTACAAGCTTGCACCAGCGACCGTCATCGCGCCGTGGATGTACATGCAACTGGCGCTGTCGGTGCTCATCGGTTGGGTCGTATTTGGCGCAGTGCCGGATACCCTGTCCCTTATCGGGATGGTGGTGATAGCGCTTTCGCCGCAACTGACGCGACTTTCGCGAACCTAGGGCGATGCACGGAGCCTAGCACTGCGTTTGAATGACTTCACGGATGCGGCGCACGCGCAAGCGCCCGTACAATCGCCGCTTCTAGTCAAATGCGGTTCATAAGACCGGGAATAACTATGGCAACTTGGCCTCTCACAAGAGAACTGAGGCAGGGGCTCGCGGCATGCCTGATCGGGGCGGTCGGCTTGAGCAGCTTGAGCGGATGTGGGGACGCGTCAAAAGCGGGTGGCGCAAGCGGTGTGACCGCAACGTCCCCCGTGAAGAGTCCCGATGGCAAGAAAGTCGTTCGATTGCACTTTCCGGTGGCGGAGTCTGGCTTCGACCCGGTGACTGCGCACGATCTCTATTCGAGTATCGTCATCGACGGTATCTTCGATACGATCCTGACCTACGACTATCTTGCTCAGCCCGCGAAGCTAGTCCCCAAAATTGCCACCGAGATGCCGCTGGTAGAAGACAACGGCAAGGCTTGGACTATCAAACTAAAAAAGGGCGTGTCCTTCGCGCCGCATGAGGTTTTCGGAAGTAATAAGCGCGAACTCACGTCGAAGGACGTCGCGTATTCGTTTAAGCGTCACTACGATGACTCATTGAAGCCCGTTTGGCGGTTCCTAACCGACGGAAAAATCGTCGGTCTCAACGCTTGGTACGACGCGGGGAAGAAGGCTGGCAAGCTCGACTGGGATGCGCCGGTTGAGGGGCTTCAGCTAGTCGATCCGTACACCATCAAGATCGTCCTTACAAAGCCAGACTACAACTTTGGCTACGTGCTTGCCCACGTAGCGATGGCGGTTGTCGCGCGTGAAGCGGTCGAGAAATACCCGAATGACGTGTTGAGCCATCCAGTGGGTTCGAGCGCGTACTACCTCAAAGAATGGGTGCGCGGACAGCGCATCATTCTTGAAAAGAACCCCAACTGGCGCGGCGGCACTTGGGACTTCAAGCCTTCCGGTGTGAATGCGTACGACGAAGTCATTGTTAAGGCGATGCAAGGCAAACCGCTTGCGCAGATAGATCGCGTCGAGATCTATCCGATCGAGGAAGAACAGTCGCGGTGGCTTGCGTTTAAGAACAAGCAGCTTGACGTACTGAACATGCCGCAGTCGTTCATCAAGCAGGCGTTGCCTAACGGCAAGATGGCGCCGGACCTTGCTGCCGAAGGGGTGCGGGTGCAGCGTTTGCTCGACACTGAATACACGTACACCTATTATCAGTGGAATGACCCAGTGTGGGGCGGCGCGGACTTGCATAAGGTCGCATTGCGGCGCGCCGTTTCGATGGCGATTAACCGTGATGAAGAGATCGACGTGATCCGCAAGGGAAACGCTGTCCGTGCTGAGTTTTTGGTGCCGCCTGGAGTGGCCGGGCACAAGTCAGATTTTGTTCCGAGCTTCTCCTATAACCCCGCGTTGGCGAACGCGTTACTAGACAAATTTGGCTACAAAAAAGGCTCAGACGGGTACCGGAATACGCCCGACGGCAAACCGTTCACCTTCAAGTACACCTCCACGCCGATCGCATTAGAACGGGAGCTTGATGAGCTCTACCAAAAGAACATGCATGCGATCGGAATCCGCTACGAGGCGGAAAAGGAGAAGTTCGCAGACTCAATTAAGCGGGAAAAGCGTTGTCAAATCATGATTCGCGGCGCGGCCTGGATCGCTGACTATCCGGACGGCGACAACTTCATGCAGTTGCTCTACAGCAAGAACATCGGTGAGTCGAACAATGGATGCTACAAAAGCGCTAAGTTCGACGCACTTTACGAAAAGTCGGCGCAGCTGCCCGATGGTCCGGAGCGGGACAAACTCTACATGGAGATGCAAAAGCAATTTGAGGCGGATACTCCGTGGACGCTCGGAGTCACGCGCTATCGCAACCAGATGATCCAGCCGTGGGTCATCGGTTACAAGAAGCACCCCATTTTGCTTTCTGAATGGATGTATTTCGACGTCAACATGGAGAAGGGTAAGTAACGATGCTCGCTTATATTGCCCGCCGACTGTGGCAGATCATCCCGACGATGTTGGGCGTGATCCTGTTGATCTTTTTCTTGTTCAGCGTGGTGGGCGGTGACCCGGCCTATTTGCTCGCTGGCAAGATTTCCAATCCGGAACAAATCGCCAACATCCGCAAGCAACTCGGTATCGACGAGCCGTACTGGATGCAGTTGCTGATCTTCGTGAAGCAGGTGGTTACGTTTGACTTCGGCGCGAGCTGGAGTACGAATGAAGTCGTGTCGCAAATTTTCGCGACGCGTTTGCCGGCGTCACTCATGATCGGCATTCCGCTGCTCATTCTGGAGACCGTGATCGCTGTGTCGATCGCGCTGGCCGTTGCGTACGTGCGAGGTTCGTTCACAGATCGGGCGGCGATGGTGACGTGCACGATGGCGCAGTCGGTTTCAATTCTTGTCTACATCATTGTGTTTCAGTACGTGCTGGCGTACAAGTGGGGCTTGTTCCCAGTGCAAGGCTGGGGCAACGGATTCTTCGAGAACTTGTTCAAGTTCGCGGCGTTGCCGATTCTTATCGCGCTTGTCGTGTCGCTGGCTCCGAACATCCGCCTGTACCGGACGTTCTTGTTGGACGAAGTGAACCAGGACTACGTGCGCACAGCGCGCGCCAAAGGCCTCTCAGAAAACCGCGTGATGTTCGTGCACGTGCTGCGCAATGCGTCGATTCCGATCATCACCAATTTGATGATTCAGTTGCCGGGCTTGTTGGTGGGCCTGTTTCTTATCGAACGATTCTTCTCAGTGCCTGGCATCGGCCGCGAGGTGATTTTGGCGGTTGAGCGGTCAGATTTTCCGGTGATCAAGGCGGTCACGGTGTACGTCGCTTTGGCGACGATGCTTGCCA
>JAKPSO010000283.1 GCA_029571495.1 Pseudomonadota bacterium | reverse complement strand
TTGGCGCAGGTCTCGGCGCGTTCGCGATGATGGGTGACCTGTGGGAGTCGCAACTTAAACGCCAAGCCGGAATGAAGGACTGAAGTCAGTTGCTGCCGGGGCACGGCGGTGTGCTCGATCGCATCGACGCGCAACTCTCGGTGTTGCCGATTGCAACTTTATTGATCTCGCTGGTCAAACCCGTATTGTGAAATTGTTTCTCTCAAAGGTTGCGCGATGATCGGCGTGGCGCTTCTCGGCGCGACAGGTTCAATCGGCGCGAGCACGCTCGCCGTATTGCGACAGCATCGCGATAAGTTTCGCCTCGTCGCTGTCGCTTCGCGCGCCGATTGGCAGGGCTTGCTACCCATCATCACAGAATTTGAACCCGATATTTGTGCGTTGGAAGACGCTGACGCGGCAACGTCGCTGCGTGGCGCGTTGTCGCGTCACCATACGCATATCCGCATCGAAACCGGAAGCGACGCTGTGACCGCAGTCGCTGGGCTCTCGGCCGCGCAGGTGGTTGTTGCTGGTATCTCGGGTTTTGCGGGACTACCTTCCACCTGGGCCGCTGTCGCTGCGGGCAAGCAGGTGTTGCTGGCGAACAAAGAAGCGTTGGTCGCGTCGGGAACGCTTTTGCTCGCGGAAGCGCGCCGCGCGGGAGCGCGCTTGCTACCGATTGATAGCGAACACAACGCGGTGTACCAGTGCGCCAATGGCGTCAATTGCAATGCGTCGCGTGTTCGTGCCATCACGCTGACCGCATCGGGCGGCCCGTTTCGCAATCGTCCGCTCGATACGTTTCACGCGATTACGCCGGATGAAGCGTGCAAACATCCGACGTGGTCGATGGGGCGCAAAATCTCGGTTGACTCCGCGACGTTGATGAACAAGGGCTTGGAGGTGATTGAGGCCGCTCTATTGTTCAACCGTCCCGCCTCAGACATTCACGTGCTCATACACCCGACCAGCACTGTGCACGCGATGGTCGAGTACGTCGACGGTTCGATCCTCGCACACCTTGGGCCCGCAGACATGCAGGTACCAATCTCGCACGCGCTCGCCGAAGCAGCGTCCGCGCTGGGCGAGACGCTCGAACGGCTGCCGCTTAACTTGCCGTCGCTGTCACTTGCGGCCTTGGGCGGGTTGCAGTTCTTCGATGTGGACATGCAACGTTTTCCCGCGCTGCAGCTTGCCTATGACGCATTGAACGCCGGACAGGGGGCGTGTTTGGCGTTGAATGCCGCCAATGAAGTGGCTGTCGCAGCGTTCTTGTCGGGCGCGGCGCGCTACACCGACATCGTGCCGACTGTCGAAAAAATTCTCACCTCAGCCGACGCATCGGCACCGACGTCGATGGACGACGTCTTCGCCCGTGACGCTGACGTGCGGCGTGCCGCGCGAGCACTGTTGCCCGAAAGGGAGCTCGCGTAATGGCGGTGTTTGGTAGTGCTGCGCTGGGCTTTTTGATCGCAATTGCGATCCTCGTGACGGTGCACGAATTCGGCCATTACTTCGCGGCACGTTGGCTCGGTGTGAAAGTGGTGCGGTTTTCGATCGGCTTTGGTCCGGTGGTTTTGCGGTGGTTGGGTAAACGCGGTATTTTCAAGGGCACGGAGTTTGCGATTTCTGCTTTGCCGTTGGGGGGCTACGTGCGCATGGTTGACACACGCGACGGCGAGTTTGCAGCGGTCAGCGGTGAAGACCTGAAACAAGCATTCAACACGCAGACGCTTTGGAAGCGCTCCGTGATCGTGTTCGCAGGACCGTTGGCCAACTTTTTGTTGGCGATTGCGTTGTATTCCGCCGCGTTCGCCATGCCCGAGCGCGATCTCAAGGCGTTTCTCGCGACACCTGACGCCGGTACGCCAGCGGCTGTGGCTGGCGTGCGTGGTGGCGAACGGATCGTTCGCATCGACGGCCATGAGGTCGGACATTGGAGCGACGTGCGGTGGGAGCTCCTGACGCACTTGTTCAGCGATCAAATGCAGGTTGACGTAGAGGTCGGCGGGGTTGAGCGCTCGTTCGATCTCAAACGCGATTCGACGGCAGCAAAAGGCGGAGACAGCGTTGGTGCCCGCCTTGGCGGGTGGGGCCTCAGCTTTGACCAACCGGCGCGCATCGGCGGCGTGATTGCGGGTGGCCCGGCACAGGGAGCCGGTGTTCGCGTTGGCGACGAAGTCGTCGCGGTAAACGGGCAGGCAATTCGGCAGTGGAATCAATTCACGAAGTGGGTGCAGCAGAGCGCCGATACCGCGCTGACACTGACGGTTCGTCGTACAGGGCAACTTGTCGACATTACGGTCACGCCACGGCGCGAAGGCGCGCCGAAGTCAAAGGCGAGCTTCGGGCGCATTGATGTAAGTTCTGCACCAGCGGCGACACTCGGTGATGATTGGATCGTTGAGCGGCAACGCGGTATTGCCGAAGCGTTTTCCGAGGGCGTTCGGCGGACCGCCGACGCGACAATTCTCACTGCGCGCGTGCTCTGGGGCATGCTCACCGGCGAGATTTCGCTGCGGCAAATCTCCGGCCCGGTAACGATGGCCGAAGGCGCGGGCGCGACGCTCAATCAGGGCTTGGTGCCGTTTACGCTGTTTCTCGCGATCGTGAGCGTCTCGATTGGCGTCCTGAACCTGTTACCGGTGCCCATGCTCGACGGTGGACAGTTGCTATATCATCTCTTTGAAGCCATCAAGGGAGCGCCCCTCTCAGAACGTGCGGAAGCACTCGGACAGCGCATCGGCATCGGTTTTGTGACCGCCCTCACCGCGCTCGCTCTCTACAACGACTTTTTGCGAATTCTCTCGTGACCCGATTCTCACAACGTAACCCTTTATCTTTGCGCCGCGTCGCACTTGGACTGTTCTCCGCTGGTTTGCTGGGAATCTCCGTGGTCGCGCACGCTATCGACCCCATTACTGTTCGCGACATTCGTGTTGAAGGTTTGCAACGCACCGACGCAGGCACGGTGTTTAACTACCTCGGCGTGAAGGTCGGTGATCGTTTTGATGACGCAGCCGCGTCGAATGCGATCAAAGCGCTGTTTGCAACGGGCTTCTTCCGCGATGTACGTATCGAGGTCCAGGACAACGTGGTGATCGTGTCCGTCGTTGAGCGCCCAACCATCGCGTCGATTGATGTGACGGGCTCGAAAGAGTTTGACAAAGACACGCTTAAGAAAGCGCTTCGCGATGCAGGTCTCGCAGAAGGCCGTATTTTTGACCGCGCGATCCTCGACAAAGCCGAGCAGGAAATCAAGAAGCAGTACTTGTCACGCGGTCGCTACGACGTCGAAGTCGTCACCACGTTGACGCCGCTTGAGCGCAACCGTACGGGCGTGTCCATCTCTGTCAAAGAGGGCGAAATCGCCAAGATCGAATCGATCAACATCATAGGTGCCGAAGCGATTTCAGAGAAGACACTGCTCTCGCAAATTCAACTCGCCACAGGTGGATATTTCTCGTGGTACACGAAGGACGATCAGTACTCAAAGCAAAAGCTTCAGGCCGATCTTGAATCGATTCGAAGCTACTACACGAATCGCGGCTATCTCGAATTCAACGTTGATTCGACGCAGGTTTCTTTGTCTGCGGACAAAACCAAAGTTTTCGTCACGATCAACGTGAACGAGGGCTCGCAGTTCACGGTATCCAGCGTGTCTATGAGCGGTGACCTGTTGGTACCAGAAGGTGAGCTTCGTTCGTTGATCCGAGTGCAGCCGGGTGAGGTGTTTTCGCGCACTCGTTTGGCCGATAGTGCCAAAGCGATCAGTGACCGCTTGGGACGTGAGGGCTATGCGTTCGCAGCTGTCAACGCGGTTCCGGAAATTGATCGCGAAAAGCGGACGGTGTCGTTTAACTTCGTGGTCGATCCGGGCCGTCGCGTCTATGTTCGCCGTATCAATGTCTCCGGCAACGCGCAAACGCGTGACGAAGTTGTCCGTCGCGAAATGCGTCAACTCGAAGCCGGTTGGTACGACCAAAGCAAAATTCAACGCTCGAAAGTTCGTCTGGATCGCCTCGGTTTCTTCTCCGAAGTAACGATCGACAATCAGCCCGTGGCTGGTGCGAGCGATCAAGTCGATATCGATGTCGTCGTTACCGAAAAGAACACGGGCAGTTTGAACGCCGGTGCTGGTTACTCCAGCGCGGAGAAGCTCGTGTTGACGGCTTCAATCGCGCAGAACAACGTGTTAGGTACCGGCAATTCACTGGCGCTGCAGGTCAACACCAGCATTACGTCGAAGACAGCGGTAGTGCAATACACCAATCCGTATTGGACTCCAGACGGTGTCAGCCGCGGCATCGATGTATACCGCCGCACTTATGACCCAACCTCCACTGGTGTCGGCAGCTACAAACTCTCCACCTACGGCGCAGGCATGCGCTTTGGTATTCCGATCAGCGAAACCGACAGTATTAGCCTAGGGATGACCGGTGAGAACCAAAACCTCACGCTCTACCCCGGCATCAGCCCGCAGCGCTTCTACGATTACACCAACGAATTTGGCTACAACACCAACACGTTCAAGCTGGCGTCTGGTTGGGCCCGCGACACACGCGACAGTCTGATCTACCCCACGCGCGGTTGGCTGCAAAGCATCGGCGTTGAAGCCACGGTGCCGATCACGAACGTTAAGTTCTTCAAGGTGAATTACCAGGGACAAGCGTTCATCCCGCTCGTCGCCGATTTTGTGTACGGGCTTAACGTCGAAGCCGGGTTCGGCATGGGCTATGGCGGTCGTTCGCTTCCGTTCTTCCAAAACTACTACGGCGGTGGCGTTGGCTCGGTGCGCGGTTACGAAACCAACTCGTTGGGGCCGCGCGAGGCGATTACGTCCGCGATTACGACGAACCCAGACGGTACGACTTCATCGACGACGTCTTACACGGGCAACGCCACGGGCGGTCGTCGTAAGTTCACGATGAACAACGAAATATTGTTCCCGTTCCCTGGAACGAAGAACGACAAATCGGTGCGCGGCAGTTTGTTCTTTGACGCGGGTCAAATCTACGACAAAGGCGATCCACTGCAGAAGGACAATGAGCGTATACATATGTCCACGGGGGTCGCGATTGCGTGGCAGTCGCCGATTGGCGCGCTTAAATTCAGCTACGCTATTCCTATCGGTGGCAAACCGACCGATAAGCAGCAGCGCTTCCAGTTCCAAGTCGGGCAGATGTTCTAGATCTAGACAACGAGGTAACGGTGTTCAATTCTTCGATCAAGCAGGCAGTTGCGTTCGCGCTATTCGTAACGTGTACGGCTTGTACGGCGTCGCTCGCGCAAACCGCGCAGCCGCCCGTCGTCCGTTCGGGTGACTTGAAAATTGGATTGGTAAACACCGAAAAGCTACTGCGCGAATCGGCGCCTGCGCAACGTGCGTTCAAAAAGCTCGAACGCGAGTTCGCAACCCGTCAGGCCGATGTTGACCGTGTCGCTAAACGCTTCCGCGATATGTCCGCGGCGTTTGAAAAAGAGCAGCTTAGCCTGAGCGAGGCGGATCGTCGCAACAAGCAGCGCGAATTGGAAGTGCTCAACCGTGACATGCTTCGCGCCCAACGGGAACTTCGCGAAGACGAAAACCTTCGCCGCAACGAAGAATTGGCCGGTCTGCAAGAGCGCTTGCAGAAAGCGATTCAAGTGATCGCAGAAGCCGAAAAATTTGATTTGATTCTGCAAGAGGCGGTTTACGTGAGCCCGCGAATCGACATCACTGAGCGCGTACTGAAAGCCTTGGCCGACAAGTAGTTGACCTTGCGTTCCGCCGTGTCCCGCGCCCCCTTGCAGCGTTAGGAGCAGTGACCCCATGGGCCGCATCGTTGATCGTCCGGTGACCGTTGCTGTGCTCGCGCAGGCGCTCGGGGCAAACGTCGTCGGAGATGGCGCAACACTTATCCATTCCGTATCTTCGCTCGAGCGAGCCGAAGCGAATGATCTCGCGTTCTTTGCTGATCCGAAACAACGTGCACGCGCTGCTCAGAGCCGTGCCGCCGTGCTCATTGTGCGCGAGGCAGACACCGACATTAACGCCGCGACAAAGATCGTCCATCCCGCCCCGCACGCCGCCTTTGCGAAGGCATTGGACGTGTTATTTCCGGCCCCGGCGGTGACCGCAGGTATTTCCCCGCAAGCGCACGTAGACGCCACCGCGATCATCGCGCCAACCGCGCGCATTGAGCCCTTTGCTACGGTTGGTGCGGGCGCGCGCATTGGCGCGGGCACCGTCGTGCATTCGCACGCTAGCGTTGGCGCTGAGAGTGTGCTCGGTGAGCATTGCACGTTGCATTCAGGTGCTCACGTGTATCACCGCGTGATGATTGGTGACCGCGCCATCATCCATTCGGGCGCGATCATTGGTGCGGACGGATTTGGTTTTCAACCATCGCCTGCCGGGTGGCAAAAGGTCGCGCAAGTCGGTGGGGTGGTGATTGGCAATGACGTCGAAATTGGTGCCAACACATCCATCGACCGTGGTGCCATCGACGACACGGTCATCGGCAACGGCGTCAAGATCGACAATCTGGTGCAGATCGCACACAACTGCCGCATTGGCGACCACACGGCCATTGCCGGCTGCGCGGGGCTTGCTGGAAGCACTGTCGTTGGTTCGCGGTGCATGATCGGTGGCGCTGCCATGATCGTAGGGCACCTCTCTATTTGCGACGACGTGATCATTTCTGGCGGTACGCTGGTGACGACAACGATTGACCAGCCGGGTCGCTACACCGGCGTTTTCCCGTACACAGACCACCGAACGTGGACAAAAATTGCCGCAGGCATCAGAAGGTCCGGCAAATAGTTCGCGCATTTGCGAGAATTCAGGTTATGACTGAATCCGCAAGCCCCAAACCTACCGCCCCCGTATTCGATATCGGCAAAATTCTCGAATTGCTGCCGCATCGGTACCCGTTTTTGCTCATTGATCGCGTGCTCGAACTCGATGTCGGCAAGTCGATTCGTGCGCTCAAAAACGTAACGATTAACGAGCCGTTTTTTCAGGGCCACTTTCCGGTGAAACCGGTGATGCCCGGCGTGTTGATGATCGAAGCGATGGCGCAGGCCGCCGCAGTGCTCGCGTACACCGCGAAGCCGCTGGTTCCCGGCACCGAGCAACAAATCGTGTATCTCGCGGGCGTTGACGACGCTCGCTTCAAGAAGATGGTGGTTCCGGGCGATCAACTCATTCTCGAAGTCCATGTCGATCGCATCGTTCGAAACATCGGCAAGTTCAAGTGTCGCGCTACGGTCGACGGTCAACTCGCTGCGGAAGCATTGCTCATCGCGGCCATCGGAGGCGCGTAATGGCGCAGGTTCACCCGCAATCCATCGTTCACCCCAACGCCAAGCTGGCGGAGGACGTTGAGATCGGTCCTTTTTGCACGGTCGGCGAGGGCGTTGTTCTGGGGGCTGGTTCGCGGCTCATCTCGCACGTCGTAATCGACGGCGATACGCATGTTGGCGCTGGCAACACGTTCTATCCGTTTTGCTCGATCGGTCTTGCGTCACAAGACAAAAAATACGCAAACGAACCGACGCGCGTGGTCATCGGCGACAACAACACATTTCGCGAAAGCTGCACAGTGCACCGCGGCACGGTGCAAGATGAAGGCGTGACCAAACTCGGCTCGCGCGGCCTCTACATGGCATACGCGCATGTTGCACATGACTGCGTGATCGGTGATGACGTGATCCTCGCCAACGCAGCGACACTCGGCGGCCACGTCAAGGTTGGCGACTTCGCCATTCTCGGTGGCTTGGCGGGCGTGCATCAGTTCTGCCGCATTGGCGCGCACGCGATGGTGGGTGGCGCGTCGTGCGTACTGCAAGATGTCGCGCCGTATGTGCTCGGCCAAGGTAATCCATTTACCGTAAGCGCCGTGAACTCCGAGGGGCTCAAGCGACGCGGCTTCTCGGTGGAGGCCATCGCCGCTGTTCGCGGTGCGTACAAGACGGTGTTTCGCAGTGGTCTGATCCTCAAGGAAGCGATCGTCGCGCTGGAGGCAGAACGCGCAGCGTCGTCGCCCGAAGTGCAAGTCGCACTGGCACCGCTCATTGATTTCCTGAAGTCTCCCGGCCGAGGACTCGCGCGATAGTTTCCACGATGTCTGACGTAGTTATCGTTGCCGGGGAAACGTCTGGCGATCAGCTTGCGGCTGATTTGGTCGAACGCGTACGTGCGCTGGATCCTTCGGTGCGTTTTCACGGTATCGCTGGCCCTCGCATGCGCGCGGCGGGCGTTGAGACGTGGATCGATTCGGAAACGCTCGCGGTGCGTGGTTACGCGGAAGTGATCTCCGCGTTGCCGCGAATTCTGCGCGCCAAGCGCGAACTCGTCGAACGTACGCAAGCGCTCAAACCCAGTCTCTACATCGGCGTCGACGCGCCGGACTTTAATTTGCGTGTCGAACGAGAGTTGAAATCGAGCGGTGTGCCGACGCTGCATTACGTCTGCCCGTCGTTCTGGGCGTGGCGGCCTGAACGCGCCGCGAAGTTCAAAGCCTCGGCGGATCACGTGTTGTGTCTGTTTCCGTTCGAGCCG
>JAKPSO010000274.1 GCA_029571495.1 Pseudomonadota bacterium | reverse complement strand
CACTGACGCTTGCTGCGGGCGTCATCGCGAACGATTCAGTTAATGCCATGCCAATCGTATCGGCTTTCAACACGCGAAACAGATCGAGTTTCTCGCGATGATCGGGGCAAGCCGGATAGCCCGGCGCCGGGCGAATTCCGCGATATTTCTCCTTGATCAGCGCTTCGCTGTCGAGGTTTTCTTCCGGCGCGTAGCCCCAGAACTCCTTGCGCACGCGCTCATGCAAATGCTCCGCGAACGCTTCGGCCAAACGGTCGGCCAAAGCCTTGAACATGATCGAGTTGTAGTCGTCGCCAGCCTTTTCGAATGCGGCGATGCGATCGTCGCCGCCGAGGCCTGTAGTCACCGCGAAGAGTCCGAGGTAATCGGCGTGGCCGCTGTCTACGGGCGCGACGAAATCTGCCAACGCGAAGTTTGGCCTGCGTGCATCTTTCGCGGCTTGTTGGCGCAGCGTGTGGAAGCGCATTGCCACGTCAGTGCGCGCGCCGTCGGCGAAGATCGCAATGTCGTCGCCTTCGCTCGCAGCAGGCAGGAGGCCGTAGCTCGCGTTCGCGGTAAGCCACTTTTCCTGCACGATTCGCTTCAGCATCGCTTGCGCGTCACGGAACACTTTTTGCGCTTCGTCGCCAACGATCTCATCATTCAAGATGCGCGGGTAATTGCCCGCCAAGTCCCACACTATGAAGAACGGCGTCCAGTCGATATACGGTACCAACGCCGCGAGCGGATAGTCGCGCAGTTGATGAATCCCCGTGAGCTTCGGCGTGGGTGGCGTGTACTGGCGATAGTCCCCTGCGAATGGGTAAAAGCGGTTCGCACGCGCGACTTCAAGTTCCAACAGCGGCGTGGCTTTTTTGTTCGCGTGGCGCTCGCGGATCAGCGCGTAGTCGGCAGCAGTTTCCGCCACAAACGCCGGTTTCATTTCATCGCTCAAGAGTGACGTCGCTACGCCCACAGCGCGCGACGCGTCCACGACATGCACGACCGGATGTTTGTAATTCGGCGCGATTTTCACAGCCGTATGCATGCGAGACGTCGTTGCGCCGCCAATCAAAAGCGGCACGTGGAAGTCCAAGCGATCCATCTCTTTGGCGACGTACGCCATCTCTTCGAGCGAAGGCGTGATGAGGCCCGAGAGCCCAATGATGTTCGCGTTCGACTCCTTCGCGGCGGCAAGAATTTTGTCGCACGGCACCATGACACCGAGGTCGATCACTTCGTAGTTATTGCACTGAAGCACCACGCCGACGATGTTCTTGCCGATGTCGTGCACATCGCCCTTCACGGTCGCGAGCACAATCTTGCCTTTGGTCTTCGCCTCGGTGCCGAGCAGTCGCTTTTCTTCCTCAATGTATGGAATCAAATGCGCGACGGCCTGCTTCATCACGCGCGCCGATTTCACGACTTGCGGCAGGAACATCTTGCCTTGGCCGAACAAATCGCCGACGACGTTCATGCCGTCCATCAGCGGGCCTTCGATCACTTGCAGCGGGCGCTCGAATCCTTGGCGCGACTCTTCGGTGTCCTCGGTGATGAAGGTGTTGATGCCCTTCACCAGCGCGTGTTTCAGCCGTTCGTTCACCGGCAATTCACGCCAGCCCAGATCTTCCACGCGCGCTTTGCCGCCGCCCTTCACCGTCTCAGCGAAGGCAAGCATGCGCTCGGTCGCATCGGCGCGGCGATTGAGCACGACGTCTTCGCAGTGTTCGCGCAACGCCGGGTCGAGTTCGTCGTAAATGCCGATCTGCCCCGCGTTGACGATGCCCATCGTGAGCCCGGCTTTGATTGCGTGGTACAGAAAAACCGTGTGCAGCGCTTCGCGCACATGATCGTTGCCACGAAAACTAAACGACATGTTGGAGATGCCGCCGGAAGTCTTCGCGCCGGGCAAATTTTGGTGAATCCAGCGCACGGCCTCGATGAAATCTACGCCGTAATTGTTGTGCTCTTCGAGGCCTGTCGCCAGCGCGAACACGTTCGGATCGAAGATGATGTCTTCGGGCGGAAAGCCCACGGTCTCCACGAGGAGCTTGTACGCCCGCGCGCAGATGTCGATCTTTCGCTGATAGGTGTCCGCTTGCCCGTTTTCGTCGAACGCCATCACCACCGTCGCCGCACCGTGACGACGCAGCAAGCGCGCGTGTTTGAGGAAATGTTCTTCGCCTTCTTTAAG
>JAKPSO010000261.1 GCA_029571495.1 Pseudomonadota bacterium | reverse complement strand
TGATGCCGGAAAGCAATTTGCGGACATCGCCGAGCGCTACTTTCAAGACCGGATGAACCTCGATCCGCACGCGGCTTCCAGCGTGCTTGGCGAAGCGCGCTTTGAGGACAAACTGCTAATCACCATCGCGCCGAAAGAGATCGCGCGCAATTGGGCTTCACTCAAACGCACGCAGCGCGAACTGAAAGCCCTTGACCCAACGCGCCTCAGCGAACGAGATCGTCTGAGCTACGACTTGCTGCGCGAAGAAGTGCAGGTCGCGCTAGACGGTTTTGCCTATCCCGGCCACCTGATGCCGATCGATAGTTTTGGTGGCGTCTCGCTGCAAGTTGCCGGGTACGGCACTGGTGACCAAATCCAGCCACTAAAAACAATCCGCAACTACGACAATTACCTCCGCCGATTGCGTCGGCTGCCAGCATGGAACGCGCAGGCAATTGCGAATATGCGCGAAGGCATCGCGACTGGCAACGTTGTGCCGAAGGCGCTGATCGAGGCGGCGTTGCCGCAAATTAAATCGCTCATCGAGCCGGACTTCGAGAAATCCATTTTCTCAAGTGCGATCAAGATCATGCCGACGACTTTCCCGAAGGCCGAGCAGCTGCGCCTGCGCCGCGCGTATCAACAGGCGTTTGTGCGCGAATTGTTGCCGTCGATGCGAACGCTCGTGCGATTTCTTGAACGTGACTACTTCCCGAAATGTCGCGACAGCGCGGGCATCGACTCGCTTCCCAACGGCAAGGCGTACTACGCGTATCTGGTCCGACTGTTCACTACGACCACGCTGTCACCACAGGAGATTCACGCGATTGGTCTCGCAGAAGTCGAACGCATTCGCGACGAGATGAAGAAGATTCAGGCGCAATATAAGTTCGAAGGCACGCTCACAGAATTTTTGCAGTGGCAGGACAAAGCGAGCATCTTCATGCCGTTCAAAACCGAGGCCGAAATCCTCGCGGCTTATGCCGACATCAACCAAAAGGTTCTGCAGCAGCTGCCGCGCTTCTTCGGTCGTCTTCCGAAGGCCGCGCTCGAGATTCGTCCCGTGCCCGAACTGCAGCGCGAAACGGGCAGCAGCTACTACGTCGCAGCGCTTCCTGACGGTTCACGACCGGGCACGTTCTACGCGTGGTTTCGCGACCCCGCGAAGCTAAACAGCAGCATCATGACGTCGCTCTTCCTGCACGAAGGGCAGCCGGGGCACCACTTCCAAGCGGCGTTCGCGCAAGAAATGGATCTGCCGAAATTTCGTAAATACGGCTGGGCTCCGGCGCTCGGCGAAGGGTGGGCGCTCTACGTTGAAACGCTCGGGCACGACATGGGCTTTTACAACGACCCAAACCAGTATCTAGGGCACCTGAAGCTGGAGCTGCTGCGCGCCGTGCGCTTGGTGACCGACACGGGGTTGCACACAATGGGTTGGTCGCGCGAACAAACGATGCGTTACATGATGGACGTCGAAGGCGCGAGCGAGGCCGCCGCGAAGAACGCCACCGAGCGCTACATGGCGTGGCCGGGTCAAGCGCTCGCCTACAAAATCGGGTCGCGGGAGGTGCAGTCACTGCGTGATCGCGCGCGGGCGCGCCTTGGCAACAAGTTCAGCCTCAGCGAATTTCATGATCTCGTGCTCTCAGAGGGCACGGTACCCCTAAACATTCTTGGACAAATCGTCGACCGCTGGATCGCGGCAAAGGAGAAACTATGAGCGACGCTGCAATAACGAACCACCCTACCGGTGCCACCGGAGCAATCGGCGACTTCAATTTTCTCAACGGTGAATGGAAGATTCGCAATCGCCGACTCAAGGCACGCTGGACCTCCACGCCGGAATGGGAGGAATTTGAGGGCGCGGCCACCTGTTGGAGCGTGCTCGGCGGCATGGCGAGCATCGAAGAACTTCGCATTCCGGCGCACACGTTCCGTGGCATGGGGATTCGGCTGCTAGACCTAGAAACCAAGCTGTGGTCCGACTACTGGGTCAGCGCGACAAACGGAAGACTCATGCTGCCCGCTGCCGTCGGTGACTTCAAAGACGGCGCAGGTGTCTTCACCTGCGAAGACGTCGACGAAGGGAGGCCGATCCTCGCTCGTGGCATCTGGGACCGGATCACACCTGACGGCATGCGTTGGTGGCAAACCTTCTCCTGCGACGGCGGCCTCACATGGGAAGACAACTGGTTTATGGAGTGGACGCGAGCGTGAGCACTTGAATTGGCACCGTAAGGACTAAAATACAAGTTGTACTGAACGCAACAACGCGCTCACCAACGATTACCGGGCCCGACCTGGTTTCGACGGGAGTTCTGAAGTGCGCTTGGGGCATGCCGAGGCGGTATACCTCGTTAATCCTGCTAAACGCATTTAATTGCAAACGATAGCTTCTACGGCGAAAGCCGTCTCGCAGCCTAATTAAAAACTAGGTTCGAGTGTTGCAGCAGAGGACGTGGACTCTGCGCCGAGCCGGGCAACTGGTAAAGCAGCAACATCATCTTCCCACGGGTAGGGCGCGCGGATGTCTGCGACGAGCGCCCGAAATCAAGTGGACTGGTTGGCGGTAAGGGGGCTCACGCTCGTGCCGTCGGCGAGATCAAATCAGAGAGATAAGCATGTAGTCCTGACCACTAATGGCTTTCGGACGCGGGTTCAATTCCCGCCGGGTCCACCATCACAACGAAACGGCCTGCCTGAAAAAGGTGGGCCGTTTTGTTTCGGCAAGTGAAATCGCAGGATTTGCCCTTGCGACTACGCACGATGCCCTACAGCTTTCACGCGCTATAGACTGTGTAGCGGTCGTTTCGTGCGAAAAATTGCGTGAGTTGACATCAAAGAAAAACTGGCCGCAACGACCGTTGCTTGGTCGTTAGCGCTAAAAAGCCATACCGTTTTCGTCTAAGAATTTTCTCGCGACAATGCGTGACTTCGCCGCTATGCTTAAGGTAATTCCGATGCTTCCGAGCAGCTCGCCAGCGAGCACCGTAGCGGCTGCGCACTCGCCCGCAACGGCGCCCCGTGTAGCGGTGTTGCAGTGACGCAAAGCAACGCATAGATCACGCAAATTGATGGAGTAAGTCATGGCCCAACGGTTGTCTTTGTGGGAGCGCGCTGCGCTGTGGGTATTCGCGGCGTTGATGAGCGCGGGGGCGGTGACGGCGCACGCTGCGATATCGTTGAACGAGCGCGCGGCGCTGGTGGCGCTCTACAACGCTACACAAGGCCCGACGTGGAGCAACGCCACCGGACAGTGGACAGTGGCGGCGGCGGCGGGCAATGAATGCACTTGGTTTGGCGTGGTGTGCACGGCCACCAACACCGGCGACACGGTTACCGAGCTCAACCTCAGCGCCAACAATTTGGCCGGCACTTTGCCGCCGAGTCTCGCCGACTTGACCTCGCTGCAATACCTGCGTCTGCGCGGCAATCAACTAATTGGCTCAACGTCGGTGTTGGGTTCTCTCACGCAACTGCGCTATGTCGACATCGGCGCGAACCAATTCACCGGAAGTCTCCCGGCGCTCGCATCGCTCACGGCACTGCAAGTATTCGCTGCGCCTAACAACGTCATCGCGGGTCGCATTCCCGCACTGGATGGTCTTACCAATTTGCAGGTGCTCTGGCTCTCTAGCAACGACTTGCGTGGCCCGATTCCGCCGCTCACGGGCCTCGCTGCGCTGCAGATGTTTTACGTCGACAACAACCTGCTGACCGGCGAACTGCCGTCGCTGGCGGGTTTGACCAACTTGCAAAGTTTTTACGCTGGGTCGAATCGCTTGACCGGTTCGCTCACTTCGCTTGCGGGGCCGACGTCGCTGCGTCATTACCGCGTTGAAAGCAACCAGCTCACGGGCGGGTTACCGTCGCTTGCGGCGCTCAGCGCGCTTGAAGTGTTCGCCGTGAGTGGCAATCAAATTTCGGGCGCCGTGGTGCCGGTGCCCGCATCAAACGCGCTCGTTGCGGACATGTCCTCGCTGTGTCCGAATCAGCTCACCGTCTCGACCGACGCGGCTTGGGATGCAGCCACTACTGGCGCACTCTGGAGCACGGGTTGCACGGCGGCGCTGGCGCAGCAGGTGCTTACGTTTGGCCCGGTGCCGACGCTTGTCATCGGTGGCAGCGGCACCGTGTCGGTCACCTCGAACCGCGCGTCCTCGGTCTCCAGCACTCCGCTGTCGCCGACCTGTCCACCCTTCTCTGCATAGAACGGCGTGGTGTCCAGAACAATTCCCACCTCGTCGCCCGTGGCGGCCTCCTCGATCTCACGTTCCTCGCGGACAATGAGACGGATGATGCCCTCTCCGCTGTCCTGGTCGTAGCCGGTGAAGGCTGACTGCCCCGCCGCCACCGCAAGGGTGCTGTCCTCGTGCAACTCGAGGCCCTTGGCCTTGCCCCGCGAGCGCTGGCGCTGC
>JAKPSO010000251.1 GCA_029571495.1 Pseudomonadota bacterium | reverse complement strand
TGGGCTTCCAAGATGCGCTGCACATGATGCGCACGCCGTACGCCTCGCAAGATGCGATGGAGTTCGCGGATCGCTCGATGGAAGCCGTGTGCTACTACGCATACTGGGCGTCGACGGAGCTCGCCGAAGAGCGCGGTCGTTACAGCTCGTACAAAGGCTCGCTGTGGGATCGCGGCATCATGCCGCATGAATCGGTCAAGCTGCTCGCCGAAGAGCGTGGCGGTTACGTTGAAGTTGATTCGTCCGTCAGCATGGATTGGGCAGCGCTTAAAGATCGCATCAAAGTGCACGGCATGCGCAACTCGAACTGCGTCGCCATCGCGCCGACGGCCACGATTTCCAACATCATCGGCGTGTCGGCCTGCATCGAACCGAACTACGAAAATCTCTTCGTCAAATCCAATTTGTCGGGCGAGTTCACGGTGATCAACGAGCACCTCGTTGACGACCTGAAAGCGCGCGGCCTGTGGGACGACGTGATGATCTCCGACCTCAAGTACTTCGACGGAGCGCTCGCGAAAATCGATCGCATTCCGGCCGACCTTAAGGCCAACTACGCCACGGCCTTCGAGATGGACCCACTGTGGCTCGTCGAAGCCGCATCGCGTCGCCAGAAGTGGATTGATCAAGCACAGTCGCTCAATATCTACATGGCAGGCGCGTCGGGTAAGAAGCTCGATGAACTCTACAAACTCGCTTGGAAGCGCGGCCTCAAAACCACGTACTACCTGCGCACGATGGGCGCCACGAGTGCCGAGAAATCCACCGGCAAAGGCGGTGAGTTGAACGCCGTTTCAAGTGGCGGCGCAACCCACTCAGTCGGTGCGAGCGCCGCACCTATCGTGATCCCTGCGGCTGTTGTTCCGGCTAACCCCGCACTCGCCGCAAGTGCAGCGAGTGGTGCCGATCTGCCAGCGACCGACATGAAGTTCTGTTCGATTGACAATCCAGATTGTGAAGCTTGCCAATGAGTATTACGTCTGCATTCGGTATTGCGGTGCAGGCTAACCGGCAGGTCGCGTATTCAGATAAATCGCATCCACCAATCGGGCAATAATGCGCGTTATGAGGGGCTTCAGCAACCGCTGATGCTTGCTCACACACCACCACATGGAGAACCAAAATGGGTCTGTTTAGTTTTATCAAGGAAGCCGGCGAAAAGCTGTTTCATCACAAAGATGCAGAAGCCGTAGCCGCCGCTGCCGCAGCTGACGACGAAGCCGCCAAAGCCAAGCTCGAAGCAACCAATCGTGCCGCTGGCGACGCGATTCAGGCGTACATCGAAGCGCAAGGCCTCACCATTACCGGTTTGGTCGTGACGTATGACGCAACCGCCTCGTCGGTCAACTTGTTCGGCGTCGCCGCTGACCAAGCGACCAAAGAGAAGGCGCTCCTCTGCGCCGGTAACGTCGCAGGCGTGGATAACGTCAACGACAACATGTCGGTGGACCTTAGCGAACCCGAAGCGCAGTACCACGACGTTGTCCCCGGCGACAACCTCTCGAAAATCGCGAAGGCTTACTACGGTGATCCGAATAAATACCCGGTCATCTTCGAAGCGAACAAACCGATGCTCTCGCATCCCGACAAGATCTACCCAGGCCAAAAGCTGCGCATTCCGCCGCTCTAATCTGACCATGTAGTCCGCATCCTCTCGTCTCGCACGAGAGGGCTGCGGTGAGTGTTTCGTAGGCGTGATGAGACAAAGGTCCCACCAAACCCACCAAGCCCTGACCGCAGCGATGTCACTTCGCCGCTTGCGCTTGTTTGGGTGAGCGGTCTTCCGAGCGAAGGAAGAGTGGCATTGACTGTAAGTGCAGGAGCAATCTCGATTCGCGCGAGACGCGGCCTGCGATTTGCACATATGGTTGCCCAATTTTGGGCCGAGTGTGTGTACCTTAAGGAAGGGAGGTGATCTGTGGCAACAAAAGAGCACAAGTGGGAGTTCTACCAAGATAAGGCTGGCAAACATCGCTGGCGTCGTATTGCGTCGAACGGCAATGTCATTGGTGCGTCGTCGCAAGGCTACGTCACACCAAAAGATTGCAAAAACAACGCAATTCTCAACGGGTATCCCGGCGACAAATAGCGTGTAACCACCACGGGTTCCCACCCGCGCGATGTACCCGCCGGTGCCCCGTTTCGAAAGAAGCGGACGCTACCGGCGGTTTTTCAGAACACACGCAACGTACGTTCCGTGCCTTCTGAAAAACCTAACGAAATACTCCGAAACTCCACCAGAAACACCGCTTTGCAAGATCAACGAGACATCAACGAACAGCGCGCGCCCAACCCTCGTTTGAGCAACGCCCGGCACATGGGCGACTATCAAATGTGGCTGCAATTTGCAGACGGACGCACGGGCATCGTGGACTTCTCGGATGATCTTTGGGGCGACGACCTCGAACCGCTGCGCGACCCCGGCACCTTCGCCGAGCTCGCGCTTGACGAATCGCTTGCCACGCTCTCGTGGGAGCGCGGCGGCATCGACATCTCGCCCTCCTACCTGTACTCCAAACTTGAATCGGTTCAATAGCGACATCGCGAATTGAACGTAGACTCATCGGCGGTCCGCGCGCATGTCGCATGTTTCGCGACGGACCTAAAAGACACAAAGCATCGAGGTAATAGATATGCTGAATTTTGATGACGACGTTGTAACGCCAACGCCTACCCCCGCCGCGACACCCACACCCGCTGCCGTCGCGCCCGCGCCCACCGCGGCGCAAGTCTCAGGCTATCGCGCACAAATGAACGAACAACCGCAAGCCGTCGCGCCGGCCCCTAGTAGCGGCTCCGGCCGCGTCCGCGCCGAAGACAAGCGCGTCATCAACGGCGGCGCCGACGTCAACCAACTCGTCCCGTTCAAGTACACCTGGGCGTGGGACAAATACATCGCCGGTTGCGCCAACCACTGGATGCCGCAAGAGATCAACATGCAGCGCGACATCGAGCTGTGGAAGCGCCCGGACGGCCTCACCGAAGACGAGCGCCTGATCGTCAAACGTAACCTCGGCTTCTTCACGACCGCCGACAGCCTCGCCGCGAACAACATCGTGCTCGGCACGTATCGTCACATCACCGCGCCCGAGTGCCGCCAATACCTCCTGCGCCAAGCGTTCGAAGAAGCGATCCACACGCACGCCTACCAATACATCGTGCAATCGCTCGGCCTCGACGAAGGCGAAATTTTCAACGCGTACCACGAGATTCAAAGCATTCGCGACAAGGATGAATTCCTCATCCCGTTCATCGATGTCCTCACCAATCCGCAGTTCAAAACCGGCACCTTCGAAACCGATCAAGCGCTCTTGAAGAGCCTCATCGTCTTCGCCTGCATCATGGAAGGCATCTTCTTCTACGTCGGCTTCGTGCAGATTCTCTCGCTCGGTCGCCAAAACAAAATGACCGGGGCCGCGGAGCAATACCAATACATCCTGCGCGATGAATCGATGCACTGCAACTTCGGCATCGACCTCATCAACACCATCAAACTCGAAAACCC